>NZ_JBSGIV010000082.1:0-25479 GCF_053605225.1 Micromonospora sp. NPDC003944 | reverse complement strand
AGCCCCCGGCGCTGCCGTCCGTAGCGCGGCCCCCGGCGCTGCCGTCCGTAGCGCGGCCCCCGGCGCTGCCGTCCGTAGCGCGGCCCCCGGCGCTGCCGTCCGTGGCGCGGCCCTCGGCTTCCACGATTCGGTGCAGCTGGCGCAGCGCCAGGTCCGGGTCGGCGGCCCGGGACAGCGCGGCGAGCAACTCCGCGGCCGCCTCGTCGACCGGCTCCTGCTCGACCGGCCGCCACAGCCCTAGCCCCGCCGGGCCGAGCAGGTCCGCGGCGCGCGCGCCGCCATCGCCGTCGGCGGTGCCGAAGCCGTACCGGGCGAGCCGGCCCGGTGCCCTGGTCGGCCGGCTCATCAGTGCCCGAGCAACGGCAGGCCGCGCCGCGTCGTGCTGTCGTCCAACTCGCCGAGGGCCAGCGCGGCGAACCGGGCGGCGAACGGCTGCCAGACCTCCTCGACGTCGGCCAACACCGAGGCGCAGGCCGCGACCACCAGCTCCGGGTCGTAGCCCAGCTCGGCGAGTTGGGCCGAGTCGGTGGCCCAGTCGGCGATCATCGCGGCGTCACACTCGATGTGGAACTGCAACCCCCATGCCCGGTCACCGAGGCGGAACGCCTGGTGCGGATAGCGGGTGGACGCGGCCAGCAGGGTGGCACCCCTGGGCAGCTCGGTGATCTCGTCGGAGTGCCACTGGAGCACATCCGGGATCAACGGCACGTAGCGGAACAACGGGTCGCCCTCGGCGGCGTCGCGCCGACCGACCACGCCGGGGCCGATCTCCGGCCCGGACGGGCTGCGCTCCACCAACCCGGCGTGCGCGGTGGCGAGCAACTGCGCGCCCAGGCAGACCGCCAACGTCGGCACCCGGTGTCGGACCGCCTTGCGCAACAGGCCCTCCACGGCGGGGAACCACTGTGCGCCGGGCGAGCCGTCCGGCAACGGGTACGCCTGTTGGTCGCCGCCGAGCACCACAAGCGCCGCGTACCCTTCCAGGTCGGCGGGGAGTTCGTCGCCCGCGTGCGGGCGAACCACCCACAGCTCCAGCCCCGCCTCGGTCAGCCACTCGCCAAGCCGGCGGGCGTCGTCCGTCGGGTCGTTCTCGATCACCAGCGCGGTTGCCACCCGTCGAGGCTAGCCGGTACGCCGCGTCGTGCCACGCCCCGCCACAGTGCGCGTGCTCGTGCTGGTGGGGTGGTTAGGCTCTGCGGTTGTGATCAGCGAGGCCACCACCGCCGTACGCCCGCCCGTGCTGCGCCCGGGTGACACCGTACTGCTGGTGTCACCGTCCGGGCCGACCTCGCCGGAGCGGGTGGCCCGGGGCATGGAGCTGCTCACCGGCTGGGGTCTGCGCCCGGTGCTCGCGCCGAACGCGTACGCCCGCCACGGCTACCTGGCGGGCACCGACGACCAGCGCGCCGCCGACCTGAACGCGGCCTTCGCCGACCCAGAGGTGCGCGGCGTGATCTGCACCCGGGGCGGCTACGGCGCCCAACGGATCGTGGACGCCATCGACATGGCCGCCGTCCGCCGTGATCCGAAGGTGGTGGCCGGCTTCTCGGACATCACCGCGTTGCAGTTCGCACTCTGGCGGGGCGCCCGGCTGGCCGGGGTGCACGGGCCCGGCGCCGCCTGGCGCGACGAGCGGACGCCGCTGCGCTCCGCCGAGTCCCTGCACGCGGCGCTGATGACGACCGAACCGGTGTCGATCACCGCGGTCCCCACCGAGGAGACCTTCGGCGTACGCGTACCGGGTCGCGCCACTGGCACCCTGCTCGGCGGTAACCTGTGCATGATCGCCGCGTCGATCGGCACACCTGACCTGCCCGACCTGACCGGCGCAGTGCTGTTGATCGAGGACGTGCAGGAGCCCCCGTACAAGGTCGACCGGATGCTCACCCACCTCCGCCGAGCCGGCGCGCTCGATGGGCTGGCCGGGGTGGCGGTCGGGCAGTTCACCGACTGCGGCGACGGCTGGGACACCACGATCGTCGACGTCCTCACCGAACGCCTCGGCGACCTGGGCGTACCAGTACTCGGCGGCCTGCCCATCGGCCACGGCCCCAACCAGCTCACGGTCCCGGTCGGCACGGAAGCCACCCTCGACACCACCACCGCCACCCTCACCACAACCCCCGCAGTCCACTAACCCAACCCCACCCCCCACCCAACCCCCACCCCAACCCCACCCCGCCCCCTCCCCCCGGCCCCTGGTGATCAAGGGGTTTGCGTCAAGTTGGGGCCGAATCCTGACGCAAATCTCTTGATCACCAGGGGCAGCGGTGGGGGTGGGGCAGGGGTGGGGGGTTAGGGGGTTAGGGGGTTAGGTGGGCTATTGCGCCTATTTCTAGGGCGGCCCAGATGCCGGTGGGGGTGCGGGTGATGCCGTGCGGTTCGGCGTCGGGGGTGGGTAGGGCGTAGCTCTCGATCCGTCCGGTGGGATCGAGGTGACCGATCCGGTTGGCGCCCCACTCGGTGAACCATGCGCCGCCGTCCGGGTCGGCCACGATCGCGTGCGGACGGGCCGCCCGATCCGGCAACGGGATCTCGACGATCTTGCCATCCGGGTCGATCCGACCGAGCTGACCGGCGGCGATCTCCACGAACCAGACGGCGCCGTCGTCGCCGCAGGTGATGCCGACCGGACCCGCCTGCGCGGTGGGCAACGGGTAGAGCGTCACCGCGCCCTCGAGGTCGATCCGGCCGATCGCGTTCGCCTGGTTGAGGGTGAACCAGAGAGCCTGATCCGCACCGGCAGTGATCATCGAGGCGAACCCGCCGGTCACCGGCAGTGGGAACGCGCTGTGGGTGCCGTCGGTCTCCACTCGGCCGATCGTGTCGGAGGTCATCCCGGCGTACCAGAGCGCACCGTCGGGCCCGCCCGCGATTCCGCCCGGCCCGGTGCCCGCCGGCAGTGCGAGGGTGCGCTGCTCGCCGTCGACGGTGATCCGGCCGATCCGGTCGTCGCCTGAGCGGGTGAACCAGAGCGCCCCGTCCGGCCCGGCCGTAATGATCAGCGGGCGACCGCCGGCCGGTTCCAGCGGGTACGTCCGGACCTCGCCGTCGGACGAGAGACGGGCGATGCCGCCGGCATGGGCCAGCGTCAGCCACAGCGCACCGTCCGCCCCGAGCGTGATGCCGTACGGCCCAGAGCCCGGCCCGCCGAGTGGAATCTCCCGAATGCCGACAGTCATGCCCCGGTGTCCTTCCCTCGGTGGATCGTCCACTCTGACCGCAATGTTGGCGACGGCACAATCGGTTTCGGCTGCCCCGGCCCCGATTATCAGCTCGCTGACAGGGTCGCCATGGCTTCCGCCCAGGCTGCCCGGTCACTGTCGGTCACGACAGCGCACGATGACCGAACCTCTGGAGGACAGCATGTCCCGCACCATCCGTAGGAAGCACCTGCTGGCCGGTCTGGCCACCGCCGGCGTCCTCGGCGTCGGGATCGCGGCCCCGACGATCGCGTTCGCCGCCGACACGCCCACGCCGGCTCCGAGCACCAGCACCGCCCCGGCTCCGGGTGCCAAGGCCGACCGGCAGGGCGAGTTCGCCGAGGCGCTCGCCAAGGAGTTGGGCGTGCCCACCGACAAGGTGACCGCCGCCCTGGAGAAGATCCGCGAGCAGCACCGGCCGGCCGACCGGCCCCAGCGACCGTCTGCCGAGGACCGGCAGGCCGCGCTCAAGCAGCGCCTTGAGCAGGCGGTCAAGGACGGCAAGCTCACCCAGGAGCAGGCCGACGCCATCACCAAGGCCGTCGAGGCCGGCGTCTTCCCCGGCCCAGGCGGCCACCGTGGCCCGGGCGGCCCGCACGGTCCGGGTGGCCAGCACGGCGAAGGTACGCCCGGCAAGTGATCGAACCGGCCGGGACCGACAGGCACTGACCGGCCGGACTCGGCTTCCGTGAAGTCGGGGTATCCGACGCGCTCGGATACCCCGACTTCGTGACAACGGAGTTGATCATCGGGCTCCGGGTTCGGCCAGGCCAGGCCACGGCGGGACGGACCTGGGAAGGGTCGTCAGCCCTGCTGGGGCGGGGACGTGAACACGCCCAGGTGATTGCCGGCCGGGTCGATCAGGTGGGCCAGCGTGAGCCCGGTCGGCGTGGTCCGCGCCGGCACCAGCACTCGGCCGCCGGCCGCCTCGGCCTGCCGGCAGGTGTCCGCGACGTCGCTGACCTCGGCGTAGAAGATCGCATAGTTCGGCGACGTCCCGTCGGTCGCCCGGATCCCCCCGCCGATCCCGGTGTCGCCACCGGCGCCGGTCACCCGGTAGGAACCGCCGGCGGCCGTGCCCTCCTCTGCGAAGGTCCAGCCGAACAGGTCGCCGTAGAAGCGCTCCGTCTCCTCCGGTCGGTCGGTGCCGATCTCGAACCACGTGATGGGCGTCGCGGACATCTGTTGCCTCCATGGTCTTCCGTGCCGGCCGTTCGGCCGTCGTCCGGGAAGTCTGGAGGGCGTCCGCGACACCGTCCTGTCGGTGTTTCCGGATCAACCAATGGAGTGGGGACCGGCGGGCGCTTCAGACCAGGCTCAGCGGGCGGACCCGTTCGTGCGGGATGTCGAGGTCGTCCGGGCGGAGCTCGCGAACCACCACCTCGGGCAGCGCCTGGACGCTCCCGATCCGGTCGGTGCGGAAGCAGCGCAGCTCGTCGCGCAGCCGGCACCAGGCCATCAGGTACCAGTGTCGGGAGTTGCCGAGGTAGCCGAGTGGCTCGACGTCACGGGTCGAGTCGGCGCCGGCGCGGTCGGCGTACCGGATGCGCAGCACCCGCCGCGCGGCGACCGCGTCGGCGACGATGGCCGGGACGGGTGTGGCCGGCCCGTCACCGACCAGGTGCACCCGGCCGGCGAGGCGGTGTGCCTCGGCGGCGTCGGCGGCCGGCAGAACCGCCACCAGCTTGCGCAGCGCGGTGGCGGCCGGGCCGGCGAACGGTGTGCCGGCGAGCCTGTGCAGCGCCACGGCCATCGCCACGGCCTCGGCGGCGGTCAGGTTGACCGGCGGCAGGGTACGGGAGCGGTCCAGGACGTAGCCGCCGGTGCGCCCGACTTCGGCCCAGATCGGCACCCCGGCCTCCTGCAACGCGCCGAGGTCCCGTTCGATGGTCCGACTGCTCACCTCGAAGCGGGCGGCCAGCCAGCGGGCGCTGCGCGGCCGTGGCGACACCGCCCGCAGCTCCTCGACCAGGGCGTAGAGGCGATCCGTGCGGTTCATGCCCGGCACGCTACGACCGGGGTACGACGCCCGCGGCCAACCGCCCACCGACGCGCGCGCCTCGATTGGCCGGAGACGAGCGCCGCCGGCGGGCGGCCTCACACGCGCGGCCTCAGGCGATGCAGGCGCAGACGATGAGTGCGGCCCCGAAGTGGGTGGCGGCGCTGACCCGGGCGGCCGGGTGTGGCTCGGGCGAGCAGATGACCTCGCCGAGCTTGCCGGGGGTGAGCAGGTCCAGCACCACGAAGGCCAACGCCATGATCGCCAACCCGACCAGCCCGAAGACCACGGTGGAGGCGAGCCCCTTGCCGAAGTCGCTGTAGCTGGTCAGGATCGCGGTGAAGACGATCCCGGCGATGCCGAGCTGGTTGGCGGCGAGCAGCAACCCCGCGTTGGTGTTGCGCTCGACCCAGATCAGGTCGCGTAGCCGGCCCGGGGTGAGCAGGTCGACGAGCCCGAAACCGGCGGCCATCAGCCCGACGCCGACGATTCCGAACACGACGCTCTGCCAGGCACCGCTGAGCAGATCCTCCAGCACCGACTGCCTCCCGACTCTCCGCCCGGAGGGGTACCGGCGCGGTGATCGAGACGATAGCGGCAGCGCGCAACGGCGTCAGCCCCGCGCTGTAGGGCCTGTTGGGCGGCCGCCCTTACGAAACAGGCCCTACAGCGCCAGGTAGCGCTGCCGCTCGTACGGGGTGACCTCGCGGCGGTACTGCTCCCACTCGGCCCGCTTGTTGCGCAGGAAGAAGTCGAAGACGTGCTCGCCGAGCACCTCGGCGACCAGTTCGGAGCCGGCCATCACGTCGATCGCCTCGGCGAGGTTCTCCGGAAGCGCTTCGTAGCCCATGGCGCGCCGCTCCGCGCTCGTCAACGACCAGACGTCGTCCTCGGCGCCGGGCGGCAGCTCGTACCCCTCCTCGATGCCCTTCATGCCGGCGCCGAGCAGGACGGCGAAGGCGAGGTACGGGTTGGTCGCGGAGTCCAGGGAGCGGACCTCGACCCGGGCCGAGTTGGGCTTGCCGTACGCGGGCACCCGGACCAGCGCGGACCGGTTGAGGTGACCCCAACAGACGTACGCGGGGCTCTCGGTGATCCGGTCCGGTAGGTGCTGCGGGAAGAGCCGCTTGTACGAGTTGACCCACTGGTTGGTGACGGCGGTGTACTCCCGGGCGTGCACCAGCAGGCCGGCGATGAACGACTTCGCCACCTTGGACAGCTTCATCGGGTCGCCGCTGTCGTGGAAGGCGTTGCGCTCCCCTTCGAACAGCGACAGGTGGGTGTGCATGCCGCTGCCCGGCTGGTCGGTGAACGGCTTGGGCATGAAGCTGGCCTGCACACCTGTGGAGAGCGCGACCTCCTTGACCACGTGCCGGAAGGTCATGATGTTGTCGGCGGTGGTCAGGGCGTCGGCGTAGCGCAGGTCGATCTCCTGCTGGCCGGGCGCGACCTCGTGGTGGCTGAACTCCACCGAGATGCCGATCCGTTCCAGTGCCAGCACGCCCTGGCGGCGGAAGTCCCGGGCGACGGCGTGGGTGGTGTGCTCGAAGTAGCCGCCGGTGTCGACCGGGGTGGGCACCGAGCCGTCCTGCGGACCGTTCTCCAGCAGGAAGAACTCGATCTCCGGGTGGGTGTAGAAGGTGAAGCCCTTCTCGGCGGCCTTGGACAGCGCGCGGCGCAGCACGTGCCGGGGATCGGCCCAGGACGGGCCGCCGTCGGGCAGCAGGATGTCGCAGAACATCCGGGCGCTCTCGCCGCTGACGCCGCCCTCGAAGGGGAAGACCTGGAAGGTGGTGGGGTCGGGCATGGCCACCATGTCCGATTCGAAGACCCGGGCGAAGCCCTCGATGGCCGAGCCGTCGAAGCCGATGCCCTCCTCGAAGGCCGCCTCCAGCTCGGCGGGTGCCACCGAAACGCTCTTGAGCGTGCCCAGAACGTCGGTGAACCACAGCCGGACGAACCGGATGTCCCGCTCTTCAAGCGTGCGGAGGACGAACTCCTGCTGACGGTCCACTTCCCCAACCCCTCGCGACACTCTTTGTCCGCCTTGGTCGGGCTGCACCCGACCTGATCGCCCAGTGTTCCCGGGCCTGGTTACGCAGACGTTACGCGAACTGCCGCCCGCCGTCCCCTCATGTCCCGCCCGGCGAGCGCACACCCCGCCCGCACCGTCGCGTCCGCCGCCAGGACCGTCGGGCTCCCTGCCCCACGGCCTCGCGAACGCCCGTCACGGCTGGTGGCGGCAATCTCGTCCGAGGGTACGGATTGTCGCCGCGAGGCTGAGGCAAGATGAGGGCATGCCCACCCTGCGTCTCGCCCTGTCCCAGGTCAACCCGAGCGTCGGCGACCTCGCCGGAAACGCCGATCTGGTCCGCAGCTGGACCCGCCAGGCCGCCGACGCCGGTGCCCAGTTGGTGCTCTTCCCGGAGATGATGCTGACCGGGTACCCGGTCGAGGACCTGGTCTTCCGGCGCTCCTTCGTCGCCGCGTCCCAGGCCGCGGTGCAGCGGTTGGCCGCCGACCTGGCCGCCGACGGTCTGGGCGAGGTGCCGGTCGTGGTCGGCTACCTGGACGCCGACGGGCCGCCGCAGGTGAGCGGGGACGCCGAGGCGGGCCGGGGCGCCCGCAACGCCGCCGCGCTGCTGCACCGGGGCGTGGTGGCCGCCCGCTACTTCAAGCACCACCTGCCCAACTACGGGGTCTTCGACGAGGACCGGTACTTCGTCTCCGGCGACGCGCTGACCGTGGTACGGATCGGCGGCGTGGACGTCGCGCTGACCATCTGCGAGGACCTGTGGCAGGCCGGGGGTCCGTTCGCCGCCGCCCGCAGGGCCGGCGTCGGCCTGGTCGTCAACATCAACGGTTCGCCGTACGAGCTGAACAAGGACGACATCCGGCTGCCGCTGGTCCGCCGCCGGGCCGCCGAGGCGGGCGCCGCCATCGCGTACGTCAACATGACCGGCGGCCAGGACGAGCTGGTCTTCGAGGGCGACTCGATGATCGTCAGCGCCGACGGTGAGCTGCTCACCCGTGCCCCGCAGTTCGTCGAGCACCTGCTCGTACACGACGTGGAGCTGCCGGAGGCGGACGCCGCGCCGACCACGGAGACGGCGGCGGACGGCATGCGGATCGTGTACAGCGCGTTGGACGACATTCCGCCTACGCCGTCCGGCCCGGCGGCGGTGGGTGGGCTGATCGAGCCGGTGGCCGACGAGGCGGAGGTGTGGCAGGCGCTGGTGCTGGGTCTGCGCGACTACGTCAACAAGAACCGGTTCCCGTCGGTGGTGCTCGGTCTCTCCGGCGGCATCGACTCGGCGGTGGTGGCCGCGCTCGCCGTCGACGCGCTGGGCCCGGAGCGAGTGGTCGGGGTGTCGCTGCCCAGCCAGCACTCCTCGGAGCACTCCCGGGAGGACGCCGCCGACCTGGCCAAGCGCACCGGGCTGGACTACCGCGTCGAGCCGATCCAGCCGATGGTCGACGGCTTCCTGGCCAACCTGTCGCTGTCCGGCGTGGCGGTGGAGAACCTGCAGGCCCGGGTCCGTGGCGTGATCCTGATGGCGTTGTCGAACCAGGAGGGCCACCTGGTGCTGACCACCGGCAACAAGAGTGAGCTGGCGGTCGGCTACTCCACCCTGTACGGCGACTCGGTGGGTGGCTTCAACCCGGTCAAGGACGTCTGGAAGACGCTTGTCTGGCGGCTCGCGAAGTGGCGCAACAGGGACGCGACCCGGCGCGGTGAGACCGCCCCGATCCCGGAGAACTCGATCGGCAAGCCGCCGAGCGCCGAGCTGAGCCCGGGTCAGCTCGACAGCGACAGCCTGCCCGACTACGACGTCCTGGACCCGATCCTGATCGGCTACGTCGACGGCGACCTCGGCCGCGACGGGCTTGTCGAGTCAGGTCACGACCCGGCGATCGTGGACAAGGTGCTGCGGCTGGTGGATACCGCCGAGTACAAGCGACGGCAGTCGGCACCGGGTACGAAGATCTCCATGAAGGCGTTCGGCCGGGACCGCCGTCTGCCGATCACCAATCGGTGGCGCGAGCACGGCTGAGCCGTACCCCCTGGGGGTGCCGGGTCGGTGACACGGCCCGGCGCCGCCGCGCGGTGACCTCGCGGCTGCGACGCCGCGGCCCGGCTCGGGGTGGAGTGACATCTCGCACTGGGCCCTGCCGTCACCCCGTCTCGCGGTGCGACGATCGCCACGGAACCCGGGGACCGCGCAGGCGGCCTCGAGGAAGGGAGACGAAGATGGTGGATTCCACCCCGAACGAGGTGACCGCGTTGTACGGCGGCCCGGCCACCCGGCGGGTCCGCACCCGCGACCTGTTGGCCGCCAAGGAGCGCGGCGAGCGGTGGCCGATGCTCACCTCGTACGACCAGTACACGGCGTCGATCTTCGACCAGGCCGGTGTGCCGGTGCTGCTGGTCGGCGACTCGGCGGCGAACAACGTGTTCGGCTACGAGACGACCCTGCCGATCACCGCCGACGAACTGCTTCCGCTGGTACGGGCCGTGGTGCGGGCGACCCGGCAGGCCCTGATCGTGGGCGACCTGCCGTTCGGCTCGTACGAGGAGGGTCCGGCGCAGGCCCTGCGCACCGCCGTCCGGTTCATGAAGGAGGGTGGCTGTCACGCGGTGAAGTTGGAGGGTGGCCGTCGTAACGCCGCGCAGATCGCCGCGATCGTCGGTGCCGGCATCCCGGTGATGGCGCACATCGGCTTCACCCCGCAGAGCGAACACACCCTTGGCGGCTACCGCGTGCAGGGCCGGGGCGACGCCGCCGACGAAGTGCTGGCCGACGCACGGGCAGTGACGGAGGCCGGGGCGTTCGCGGTGGTGCTGGAGATGGTGCCCGGTGAGGTGGCCAAGCGGATCACCCACGAGCTGCCGATTCCGACGGTGGGCATCGGCGCGGGGCCGGACACCGACGCGCAGGTGCTGGTCTGGCAGGACATGGCCGGCCTGCGGACCGGCAAGGCCCCCCGTTTCGTCAAGCGGTACGCGGACCTGGCCGGCGCCCTCACCGACGCCACCCGCCGGTTCGCCGACGAGGTGCGCGGCGGCGAGTTCCCGGCCGCCGAGCACACCTTCTAGCAGCGGGCTGGCGTGATCCACTCGGGTTTGCCGATGTCGCGGTGCCCCGGGCATCGGAACACCGCGACATCATGAAACCGGAGTGGATCACGCGGCCCGGTCAGAGGTCGGTGACGCGGATGCCGGCGTGTGCCTTGTAGCGCTTGTTGATGGCGATCAGGTTGGCGGTGAACGCCTCGATCTGGTGGGCGTTGCGCAACCGGCCGGCGTAGATGCCCCGCATGCCGGGGATCCGGGCGGCGAGCGCGCCCACGACGTCGACAAGCTCGCGGTCCTCGGTGCAGATCAGCACGTCCAGGTCGATCCGGTCGACCTCGGGGTCGGCCAGCAGCGGAGCGCTGACGTGGTTGAACGCGGCGCAGACCCGGGAGTCGGGAAGCAAGGCGGCGGCCTGCTGCACGGCGCTGCCCTCGGCGACGGTGAGCGCGTACGGGCCCTGCTTGTCGAAGCCGAGCGGATTGACGCAGTCGACGACGATGCGGCCGGCGAGGGGCTCGGCGAGGGCGGCGACGGTAGCGGCGTGCCCGTCCCACGGCACCGCGATGATCACCACATCGCTGCGTCGGGCCACCTCGTCGTTTGCCGCCCCGGTGACGCTGCCGCCGGCCGGCACCCCGGGCAGGGCGGCGATCTCAGCCGCGGACTCGGCGGCCCGTTCGGCCGACCGGGACCCGATCAGCACCGTCTGGCCGGCCCGCGCGAACCGATAGGCGAGCCCCCGCCCCTGGTCACCGGTGCCGCCGATGATGCCGACCGTCAGCCCGGACACGTCGGGCAGCGTGCTCGCGTCGTATGCCATGGCCTCATCCTCGCAAACCGCTCGGTCGGTCAGCAGCGCCGAGCGCTGTGAGAATCCCCGCGCTGCCGAGGCGGGCGCGCCGACGAGCACCGCGTCCGAGCCGCCAGCCTCACAGTCAGGCCAGCTCGAACAGGACGGTCCGGGCCGCCGGGTCGGCGGTGACCAGACGGACCCGGACCCGTTCGCCGAGCGGCAGTTGGCCGAGGCAGCGGGCCCGTACCGGCGGGGCGTCGAGCGCGACGGTGCCACCTGGCGGTCGGGGCCGGGACTTGCCGTTGGGTGGGGCGTCGACGTCGAGGACGGCCGCGTCGAAGGTCTCGCCCACCCGTTGTTCGAGCACCGCCGCCTCGGCCAGCTCGACGGCGCCACGAGCGGCCGCCGAGGCGACCCGGTCGGTGCTCGCCATCACCTCGGGCAGCCGGGGCAGCGCGGCGCGGGCCCAGTCGGGCACCGGCCGGCCCGCGTGCAGGGCCAGGCAGACCTCTGTGGCATACCTGTCGGCAAGCCGCCGCAACGGCGCCGTCACGTGGGCGTACGCGGCCGCCACCCCACCGTGTTCCGGCTGCTCCGGCACCTCCCCGTCGAAGGCGGTGTACGCGGCACCGCGCATCAGCTCGGCCGCCTGGTCGATGAACGCGGCGGCGCGCGGCTGGGCGGCGTCCAGACCGGCGATGACCTGACCGGGGCCCACGTCGTCCGGCCAGTCGACGCCGAGCGGCGCGGCGGCGGCCCGCAGCCGCTGCACCGCCTCCGGCTTGGGCGCGGGCATCGTCCGCAGCAGACCGACCCGGCCGGCAAGCATGATGTCGGCGGCGGCCATCCCGGTCAGCAGGGAGATCTGCGCGTTGTGCTCCTCCATCGGCGCCGGCGCGCGCAACACCAGCCGCCAACCCTCACCGTCGGGCTCCAGGTCCTGCTCTGGCAGCGGCAGGTTGATCGCACCGCGCCGCAACCCACGAGCGGTCAGCCGGTCGCCGATCTCGGGCAGCAGCGCGATCGGCTCGGGCAGCCGTCCGGCGTCGGCTGCCGCCTGCACCCCGGTGTAGTCGAGCTTGGCGCGGCTGCGGACGAGGGCGCGTTCCAGCTCGACGGCCACGGTGCCGCCGTCGGCGTCCAGGTCGATGGTCCAGAGCACCGCGGCCCGGTCGTCGTCGGGCAGCAGGCTGGCGGCACCCTCGCTGAGGGTGCGCGGGTGCAGCGGCACGTTGCCGTCGGGCAGGTAGATGGTCTGCCCCCGCCGCCAGGTCTCCGCCTCCAACGCGCCACCGGGGGTGACGTGCGCGGCGACGTCGGCGATCGCGTACCGCACCCGGTAACCCCCACCCGGACGGCGGGCGAGGTGCATCGCCTGGTCCAGGTCCCGCGAGGTGGCGGGGTCGACGGTGACGAACGGTATGTCGGTGCGGTCGACGGGCGGCTGCGGCGGTGCCGCAGCCGCCTCGTCGGCTTCACGTTGTGCGTCGGCCGGAAACCCCTCGGGCAGGCCGAGTTCGCGGCGCAACGCGCCGAAGTCGATGCGGGGCGCGAGTACGCGTCGGATGACCACGGGTCAATCCTGACAGCGCCACGGGTGATCCGCTTCCGGTGACCGGCCGAGAAATCCGCCCGGCGAGGGCGGCCCCGCTGTCAGCCGGTCGCCTTCCGAGCGGCGCTACGCGCACCCCTCGGGGCGGTGGCTCGGGCGGCGACCGGGCGGGCCGGCGACTTGCGGGCGGTCACCTTACGGGCCGGCGACTTGGCCGCGACGGTCTTCTTCGCCGGGGCCTTCTTCGCCGCCGCCGCGCGGGCGGTGGTCGACGAGGTGCCCGTCACCTTCGCGGCCGGAGCCTTCTTGGCCGGGGCCTTGCGCGCGCCGCCACTGGGGCGGGTGGACGCGGTCTTCTTGGCCGGGGCCTTCTTGGCGGTGGCCTTCTTCGTCGCTGTCCGCTTGACCGCGGACGCCTTGGTCGCGGCCTTCCGCGCCGGCGCCTTCGCCGCAGTGGTGGTCTTGCGGGCCGGCGCCTTTGCCGCGGTGGTGGTCTTACGGGCCGGCGCCTTCGCCGCAGTGGTGGTCTTACGGGCCGGCGCCTTCGCCGCGGTGGTGGTCTTCCTCGCCGCCGAGGCGGTGGTCCTCTTCGCGGCGCTCACGGTCTTCTTCGCGGCGCTTGTGGTCTTCTTCGCCGTACCCGTGGTCTTCTTCGCGGCGGCGGTGGTCTTCTTCGCCGGGGCCTTCTTGGCCGTCGTGGCACGGCCCGTCGTCGCGGCCCTGCTCGTCGTCGTGGCCTTCTTCGCGGGGGCCTTCTTCTCCGCCGTGGTGGTCTTCTTGGCCGGGGCGCGGCCCGCCCCGCCGGCGGCCTTGCGGGCCGGTGCCTTCGCGGCACCCGTGGTGGACTTCCGCACGGGGGTGGTCCGGCTCGCCGCCGTGTTGCGCTCCGCCGCGGCGGTCTTCTTCGCGGTGGTGCGTCGGGCGGCCGGGCGCTTGGTGGCCTGCTGTGCTTCGGCCATCGTGGTTCCCTCCTCGGGGGACGTGCTCTCGCGTGCGTCCTCGCGGAGCACGAAGTACCTCGGCGCGAGCCGTCCCGCGCCGCCTATCTGTTCTCCCCGGCCCAACGAGCGTCCTCGGCATCCCACGCCTCGTTCCGCTCCTGCACTCGTTGCAGGGCGTTCTCCGCGTCGGCCGCCGAGTCGTACGGGCCGAGTACGTGCTTCGCCGGACACACGTTGGCGTCCGTCTCGACCCGGTGATGCCGGGTGCACCAGTAGAACTGCCCACTACGTCCGCTGTCGCTCATGGGAATCACTGTGCACCGCGAACCGGCCGGCCGCCACCGGATCGCACAAGTCGCCGACGATCTCCACAGTAGATATGCATGGCGTCCGTCGGGCCGAAACGGCGAAACGCGTGGGACTGGAACTTCAGAAGATGCGCAGGTGAGGCTCATCGAGGGGCGATCTATGATCGCCGGATGGCGACTCCGGACTACATCGTGGGGCTGCGCAAGCACGTTGGCCACGACCTGCTCTGGCTGCCAAGCGTCAGCGCGGTGGTCCGCAACGAGGCCGGTGAGCTGTTGCTCGGCCAGCGCGCCGACGACGGGCGCTGGTCGGTGGTCAGCGGTTTCGTCGAGCCGGGCGAGCAACCGGCCACCGCGCTGGTCCGGGAGGTCCGCGAGGAGACCGGCCTGGAGGTCGCGCCGGTGCGGTTGTCGAGCGCCGTCTCGCACCCGCTCACGTACCCGAACGGGGACCGCTGCGAGTATCTGAACCTGGGGTTCCTGTGCCGGCTGGTCGGCGGCACCGCCCGGGTCAACGACGACGAGTCGCTTGCCGTGCGGTGGTTTCCGCTGGACCGGCTGCCCGAGTTGGACAAGCACGCCCTGCTGGTCATCGCGTACGCGCTGCGCGAGAACCGGTTGGCCGGTTACCTGGAGCCCGGTACGACGTGGGACGACGTACCCGACTGAGGTTCACGCCGGGGTCGGCGCGAGGGCTACCGGCGCGGTGGGCGCGGACCGGGCCGCCCGGATGGTGTACGCGAGCGCGTACGGCATGCAGGCCAGGTAGAGCATGGGCTCGATCAGCACCCGGTTGGTGATCAGGAAGATCTCCCACTGGATCGGTCGGGGCAGGCCGAAGTTCCAGTCCGTCCAGCAGGCGAAGAGCCACACCGGTGCGGAGATCGGGTCGACGCGCTCCCGTGCGTCGATTGTCGGCCCCGCGCCGACTCCGCCCGGGTACGTGTCGACGACGGCGAGGATCACCGCGAGGTCCGCGGCGACGAGCGCGCCGAGGACGCCCACCCACCAGGCGGCGCGGAGGCGGCCCCGGGCGGCGAGGCTCGCCGCGGCCCAGAGCGCGAGGGTCAGGCCAGCCAACCAGAGCAACAGACCGGGTACGGCGCCGGCCAGGCTATCGGCGTTGGTGATGTACATGAACAGAGTGACGGCCGCACCGACGGGGAGGACCACGCCGAGCGCGATGCGCAGTGGGCCGTCGAGGGCGTTGTGCCGGGCCCAGCGGGTGGCGAACGCCGCCAGCACGACCGCGAGCACGATGATGGACAGCGCCCAGATCGGCTTCTGTGCCCGCTCTGCCCAACTTGCCCGGAACATCAACCAGTTGTAGATGGAGAACATCGCCCACCCGGCGAGGGCCACGATCCCGAGGCAGGCGAGCGGGGACAGCAGTAACGCCGCAGCGGTACGGCCGACCCGACCGCGCAGCAGGGCGCGGTCGACGATCGGGGCACCGGCCCGGCTGACGGCCAGACTCAGCGCGAAGCCCAGCACCGTCGTCCAGCGGCCGCTCTCGGCGAGGACGTGCAGCTCGGCGGCCCACTCGCGGCGCAGGTCGTCGCGCACCTCGGCCGGCCACCGACGCGCGGCAAACCCCAACAACAGCTCGGCGGCCCGGCGGGTCACCACGCCGGCGCCCCGGTGGGCTCGGTGCCGCCCCACGGTTGACGACCGTCGGGGATCGCGGCCCGCAGCTCGGCGAGCGCCTGCCGGGCCTGCGTCACGCCTTCGGCGGTGAGCCGGTAGTAGCGGCGGGCCGGCCGACCGGCCGTGACGGGATCGATAGCCTCCCAGTCGGCGGCCAGCCAGCCGGCCCCCTGCAACCGGTGCAGCACGGGGTAGAGGGTGCCGCTGGGCAGGCCGGTCAATCGCATCAGGTCGAGCCCGTAGCGCTGCTCGTCGGGCTCGGCGAGCAGCGCCGCGAGCACCTTCGCGACCGGAATGGTCATCCGCATCCGACCACTGTATCGGAACTCTACATAGGGGTGGGTACCCGTTCGACCGGGATCCACAGCTCGGCGTCCGCCTCGGTGCCGTCCGCCGACACCCGCACCCGGGAGATCTCCGGTCCGGGTCGGCTGCGGTACGGGTTGGACGGAAACCACTGGGTGAACACATCGCGCCACAGGTACTGCACCGCCTGCGGGAACGCACCGGAGGTGCTGAACACCGCCCACGACCCGGCCTGCACCGGCAGCGCGTCCAGACCCTCCGGCGGTACGGCGCTCGTCACCACGCCGTGCCAGTAGTCCAGTTCGCTGCCCTCCTGCCGGGTGTCGGCGAGGTTGTCACTGACGTTGACGATCCCCTTCGGCTCCTGATCGGAGAGCGCCTCGATCCGCCCGGTCGTCTCCGTGTCGATGCTCTTGATGAACGCGACGATCGCCGGGTTCATCCCCTCGTGCACCAGCGGGACCCGGGCCTTGCGCCCCACCAGCGCGAACGCGTCCTTGTCGACGATCCGGTACTCCATGCTGCCGCTCCCTTCGACTGTGAGTCGGAAGGACATCCGGGGCTGGGCGCGCAACGCTGCCCCCGTACGCCGGGCCTCTCCGGGCCCCACGCCGTGCACGGCGTGGAACGCGCGGGCGAACGCCTCCGCGGAGCCGTAGCCGTGCCGCACCGCGACGTCGAGCAACGTCCGCTCCCCCGCCAGCACGTCCGCACCGGCGACCGTGAGCCGACGCCGACGGATGTACTCCGACAGCGGCATTCCGGCCAGCGCCGAGAACAGCCGCCGGAAGTGGTACTCCGACGTCAGCGCGATCCGCGCCAGGTCGGCCACCTCGATCTTCTGGTCGAGGTGCCGCTCGATGTACGCCATGGCCTCGTTGAGCCGATCCAGCACCCGGGTCTCCTTCCCTTACGAGCAGCAACGCTAGGCGGCAGGGTCGGTGGCCCACCCGACATCCGGTGCCCGCATCGGTCGGGTCGACCCGCACCGATCGTCGTGTCGTAGCGTGGCGGTCACACGCGGGGTGGCTGCTGCATGATCCAGGTGGGTATGGGCTCGGACAGCGTCTCCACCACCTCCCAGCCGGCCCGGCGGTACAGCTCGACGTTGCCCGGATTGCTGGTCTCCAGGATCGCCGGCAGGCCGTCGGCGGTGGCGCGATTCAGCCCGGCCCGCATGACCGCGCGACCCCAACCGCGTCCGGCGCTGTCCGGGTGGGTGCCCAGCACACCGAGATACCAGAACGGGTACGACGGCAGGACGTCGTGCACGACGTGGTGGTAGCCCTCGACCCGAGCCTGCACGTCGGCCGGGTACGGGAATGCCTCCGGCGACTGGTGCGCGACGGCCGACGGGTCGGCTGGTGGTTCCCAGACGGCGACCGACGCGCCCCCACCGATCGTCCAGATCGACTTCCTGTGCACCCGCTTGTCGAAGAGGTGGCCGAAGTAGGCGGTGGCGTACCGCGGGTAGGTGTCGTCGTCGGGGAACAGGTGCCGCAGGATGGGGTCCTTCACGAAGGTGGCGACCAGGGTGCCGACCACCGCGTCGCGGTCCCCCGGGGTGGCGATGGTGATCTCGGGCATCGTCATGGGAGTCGACGATATTGCAGACCGGCCGCCCCCACCGACCCGATGAGAGACGGCAGACTCGTCGCATGAACGTCGATGACTACCGGCAGCACTCCCCGTACAGCGATCCTGGTCGGCACGCCGCGCTGCTCGACGCCGTCCCGGCTGACATGGCCTCGGTGGCGGCGACCGTCCGCAACGTGATCGTGCACTACCGTGCCGGCGGCGTCGAGTTGCCCCCCGACCGGCTCGAGGAGGTGAACTGCCGTTGGGTGGACCGCATCCTCGACACCGACCAGTCCCGTTTTCCGCTGCCCCTGACCGCCGAGCGCCCGGCCGTCGACCGGGTCGCCGGCTGCTGTCGGGACCACACGCTGCTCTCGGTGGCGGTGCTGCGTCAGCACGGCATTCCCAGCCGCAGCCGGGTCGGTTTCGCCTCGTACTTCGAGCCCGACTGGCACCACGACCACGTGCTTGTGGAGTACTGGAACGGCCACCGGTGGGTCTGGGCCGACCCGGAGGTCGACCCGGCCGGCGACTGGGGGTTCGACGGTTACGACATCGACCCGAAGGCCGGGCTCTTCGACTCGGCGGCCCGGGTGTGGTCGGCGTACCGGGCCGGGACGATCGACCCCGAGCGCTACGGCGTCAGCCCGGAGCTGCCGATCCGGGGCGACTGGTTCATCCACGACTACGTCCTGATCGAGCTGGCTCACCGGCAGCAGGACGAGCTGCTGCTCTGGGACGGCTTCGGCGGGATGACCGAGGACATCGCCACCGCCGACCTCACGCTGGTGGACGAGATCGCCGCGTTGCTGCTCGCCGCCGACGACGGTGACGATGCCGCGGAGAAGGCCCTCGCCGACAGGTACGCCAGCGACGCCCGACTCCACCCCGGCCCGCAGGTGCACAGCATCTCGCCGGTCTCCGGCACCGTCAGCATCGTCGACCTGCGCCGCTGAGCGGCCGGGGTGCCCGGCTTCGACTATCCGAAGGTGAAGGCGTACGCGGCCGCGCCGGGCTCGTCGAACGTGATCTCCAGGGTCCGCTCACCGACCCGGCCGTCCTGGCGGACGAGCTGGTAGAGGCGACCGTCCTGGAGGACCCCGTTGCCGTCCTCGTCGACGTCGACACCGTGTGCCGGGCCAGGGGCTCCGCCGTCGAGCAGCACTCGGAACGGAATCGACCGTCCCGCCCCGGGGGCCAGCACGAGATGCGCGTCGCGGGCGTGGAACCGGAAGGCGATGCCGCCGCCGGCCCGGTCGACCACCACGCTCTCCGACCCGATCGTCCACTCCCCCGCCAGGGCCCACTGGTTGAGGCCGAGGCTCTCCGGCACCTGGTAGGCGCGGCGTTCGTCGAGCGCCGGGCCGTTCGGCGACGCGAAGTGGTCGCCCCGGCTGAAACCGAGGTACGTCTCGGGCGTCCGCAGGTTGTTCCAGTCGGCCTCCGCTTCGGGGCCGACCCCGTGCACCGGTACGGGTGCGCGCTCGACGCCGAGCAGTTGCTGGAGCGTCCGCTCGGACTGCTCGTAGCGTCCCTCACCGAAGTGCTCGTCCCGGATCACGCCTGCGGTGTCGACGAAGTAGAGCGCCGGCCAGTAGTGGTTGTCGAAGGCGCTCCAGATGGCGAAGTCGTTGTCGACAGCGACCGGATAGTCGATCGACCGGGCCGCCACCGCTCGCCGCACCCACTCGACGTCGTGCTCGAACCCGAACTCCGGGGTGTGCACCCCGACGACGACCAGCCCGTCATCCCGGTACGCCTGCGACCAGGCACGCACGTACGGCTCCTGCCGCAGCCAGTTGATGCAGGTGAGCGTCCAGAAGTTGACAAGGACGACGCGTCCGCCCAGGTCGGCGGGGCCGATTGGCTCGGAGTTGAGCCACTCGGCCGCCCCGTTGAACGGGGGCAGGTGCACGGCCATCTAGCGCAGCGACCGGAAGGCGGTGCGAAGCTCTTCGGAGAAGATCTTCGGCTGTTCCCAGGCCGCGAAGTGCCCGCCCACGTCGAGCTTGTTGTAGTAGATGAGGTTGGAGTACGCCTGCTCGGCCCAACTCTGCGGCGCCTCGTACAACTCGTCGGGGAAGACGCTCACCGCGACCGGGACCTTGACGCCCTTGGCGGCGAAGAACGACAGCTTGTTCTCCGCGTAGAGGCGGGACGCGGAGACCGCGGTGTTCGTCAACCAGTAGAGCGAGATGTTGTCCAGGATGTCGTCGCGGGTGAGGCCCGCTTTCGCCCCGTCGAAGACCTGCGAGATCAGGGCGAGACTCTTCGCGTCGTGGTCGAGCAGGAAGGACGCCAGGCCCACCGGAGAGTCGGCCAACCCGGTAAGCGTCTGCGGACGTGTCGCCATCATGAGGGCGTACGCGACGTGCTTCCACACGTAGTTGGCTTCCTCGGCGGCACGCATCTCGTCGTCGGAGAGACCGGAGGGCAGCGAGCCCATCGCGTTGTTCGCGCGTGTGGTGTCGCCCTGGAACAACAGGTCGATCTCGGGTGGGATCGCACCGGGCATGTTGGTGTGGATGCCGAGCAGTTCCGGGGGTGCCTGGAGGCCCATCTGGTCGACGATGACCGCACCCCAGTCACCGCCCTGCGCGACGAACCGGTCGTAGCCGAGCCGCTTCATCAGCTCCGTCCAGGCGGTCGCGATCTTCTGCGGGTTCCACCCCGGCTCGGTCGGCTTGCCGGAGAAGCCGTGGCCGGGCAGCGACGGGATGACCAGGTGGAAGGCGTCCGACGCGCTCGCGCCGTGCGCCGTCGGATCGGTCAGCGGCTCAATGATCTTCATCTGCTCGATCACCGAGCCCGGCCACCCGTGGGTGACGATGAGCGGCAGCGCGTCCTCGTGCTTCGAGCGCACGTGGATGAAGTGGATGTCCACCCCGTCGATCGTGGTCATGAACTGTGGCACGTCGTTCATCCGTGCCTCGACCTTGCGCCAGTCGTACTCCTTCTCCCAATAGCGGGCGACGGCCTGGATCGTCGCTAGTGGCACGCCCTGGGACTGGTCGTTCACCGTTTCCTTGTCCGGCCAGCGGGTGGCCTTGATGCGCCTCTTCAGGTCATCGAGGTCGGCCTGCGGAATGTCGACCGAGAACTGTCGAATCTCCGTGGTGCCCGGACGAGCCTTGGTTTTGACAGCCATGCGTGTTTCCTCTCCGTCTAGGTGTGCGCCTCGCGAGGAGAAATCATTGGTGAAGGCTCTGCCCGGGGCTTGTTCGCCATTTCTGGAGTGGGCACGCCGCCCTATCTCGGAGCCTAGAGCGCCGCACCCCTGGCCCGTGGCGATACGGCTCGTCAGTGCGTCGGCTCCGGCGCCGCGACGGCGTGCTCGGCCGCGCGGCTGACCTGCTCCCAACCCGCCCAGGTGTCCATCCGTCGACGGGCGATGTCGAAGGCCAGGTCGTACACCATGCTTCCGAGCAGGAGCCGCAGCGGCGGGTCGTCGCTGTCGACCAGGCGCAGCAGCGCCTCGGCGGCCAGTCGGGGTTCGCTGTCGACGGAGCCTTCCGCCCACTGCCGCTCCAACTCGGCGCGCAGCGGCGCGTAGGCCTCCATCGGGGTGGTGGCGCTCAGACTCGTGTAGAGGTCGGTCCAGTAACCGCCCGGCTGCACCATGCTGACCGTGATGCCGAAGGCCGCGGCCTCCATCGCCAGCGCCTCGCTCATGCCCTCCAGGGCGAACTTGCTCGCGCTGTACATGCCGGTGCTGGGGAAGCCGCCGAGCGCGGCGATGCTGGAGACCTGCACGATGTGGCCGGACCGTTGGGCGCGCAGGTGTGGCAGCACGGCCTGGCTGACCCAGAGCGCGCCGAAGACGTTCACCTCGAACTGGGCGCGGGCCTCGGCCTCGGTGAACTCTTCGATCATGCCCATCGACAGCGTGCCGGCGTTGTTGACGACGATGTCGAGCCGACCGAAGTGCGCGACGGCGGCGTTCACGGCGGCGACGACAGCCGCGCGGTCGGTCACGTCGAGGGTCAGGGCCAGCAGCCGGTCGGCGTACTCCTTATCGAAGTTGGTCTTCTCGATGGTCCGGGCGGCGGCGACCACCCGGTGGCCCCGCTCGAGCGCGGCGTCGGCGAAGGCGCGGCCCAGGCCGCGGCTGGCGCCGGTGATGAACCAGGTACGCATGCGGTCTCCTTCGATCACTGCGAGACGAGACGGTCCGTCTCGGCATGGGTCGAAGACTAGGCCAGGCCGCCGCAACCGTCAAGACGATACGGTCCGTCTCGTCTGCTGGTATCGTGCTGCACCATGACGCCCAACACGGCCCGCCGGAACGAGACCTCCCGACGGGCCATCCTCACCGCGGCCTTCGACCTGCTCCAGGAGATGGGGTACGCGAAGCTCAGCATCGAGGGCATCGCCGCGCGGGCCGGCGTCGGCAAACAGACCATCTACCGCTGGTGGCCGTCGAAGGGCGCGGTCATCTTCGACGCCTTCCTCATGCTCAGCGAGGCCACCGAGGGAGGGCCGCCGACCCTGCCGGACACCGGCGACCTGGCGGCGGACCTGACCCTGGTGCTGCGCGCCACGGTCGAGGAGATGAACGACCCCCGCTACGAGCAACCGATGCGCGCGCTGGCCACCGAGATCGCGCTCGACCCCGAGCTGGCCGCAGCGTACGCCGAACGCCTGGACGGGCCGCTGAAGGAGGCCAAGCGGCAGCGCCTGCGCAACGCCCAGCGGGCCGGCCAGATCGCCGACGACGTCGACCTCGACGTGGCCGTGGACCTGATCTGGGGGCCGATACTCAGCCGTTGGCTGCACCGCAGCGGGCCGCTCACCACCGAGTACGCCGACCTCGTCGTCAGCACGGCCCTCAACGGCCTGCGCCCCCGCCGACCCAGCGAGTGACGATGGGTGGGACGGCTTTGCGCTGCCACAGCGCGGTGCGGCAACATCAGGCGCCGTGACGGCACCAGGTACGGCCCCCGACGACCACACTCCGGCCAGCACGCCCCGGTCGAGTCGGCGGGCCCGGCACTGGTTGGCAGGTGCCGGGGTCACCGCCCTGGCCGCCGTCCTCGGCATCACCCTCGCCGTCCGTGGCGGCGCGACCCCCGCCTGCGCCGCGCCGCCGACGGGCAACGCCGTCCACAAGGGAAAGGCAAGCTTCTACGACGCGGGCCGCTCGGGCGGCAACTGCTCCTTCCCCGGCCCGCCGGCGGACCGGCTCTACGTGGCCCTCGGCGCGTCCCAGTACTCCGGGTCGGCGGCCTGCGGCAGTTACCTGGAGGTGAGCGGCCCGAAGGGCAAGGTCCGGGTCATGGTCATGGACCAGTGCGGCGGCTGCGGCCCCAGCAAGATCGACCTCTCCACCGAGGCGTTCACCAGGATCGCCGACCGGTCGCAGGGCATCGCCCCGGTCACGTACCGGGCGGTGGTGAACCCGCCGCTCGACGGCGGGCTGACCTTCCGGATCAAGGGCGGCGCCTCGAAGTACTGGTTCGCGGTGCAGGTCGGCAACCACGGCAACCCGCTCCGCTCGGTCGAGGCGAAGGGACCGGGCGGCGGCTTCCGCAAGGCCGCCCGCCAGAGCGACAACCACTGGACCATCGACGGCGGGATCGGCCCCGGGCCCTACAGCATCAGGGTCACCGACGTGTACGGCCGCCAGGCGACCGCCACCGGCATCCGCCTGGTCACGAAGCAGGTGCAGCGCAGCACCGCCATCCTCGCCAGCGCCTCCCCCACCCCCAGCAACTCACCGTCGGCCCCACCGAGCCCCACCATCGCACCCTCGCCCACGCCGAGCGAGTCGGTCACACCGACGGCAACTGTCGAGGCTCTCGCCGGTGCCGCTCCCCTCGACCGCCCCCGCTGCTGATCGAGCCACAGCGGCGACCGTTGATCCACTCGGCTTTCAGGAAGTCGGCCCTTCCCCAGCCGTCGGACACCCCGATTTCCTGAAAGCCGAGTGGCAGGGCGAATCCGGGTTGCGTCAGGTCCGGTAGAGGCCGAGCATCGCCACGTGGATGCCGTGGTGCAGTGGGTGCGCACGTCCTGGACCAAACGCTCACGCGGCGGAGCCGAGGCAACCCGGCGTAACGCCGTACCGGTGTCGTTCGTCCTGCCGGAACGGGCGGTGCCGTTCGTGCAGGAGATCAAGATTTCGGAGGCCGTGGGGTTCGAGCCTCGCGAGGAACTGACACACCCGCCGTACCGGAGCGACGTGCGCCTCCGACTGGTGGCTGGTCACCTCACGGTTGAACTGCTCGCGTCGCCCTGGGGAGCGCCGCGCCGTCACCGCCGGCCTCCCACGGTGCGGCTCGCTCGCGGTGAATGGCTGCGCTGGCACATCAACTACCGCTTCGCCGGGATGAACGGCGGCGCCACGACCTATCGTCTGGACACGCTCAACCTGGCCCACGGCGCTGTTCCGGCCGACACCTTCCTCGGCGAACCGCCTCGGTTCATCGACGAGCGCGCGCACATCTGGTAGCTGCCACCGCCGTACCATCCAGCGATGATCGCGGGAACCACGGTCTCCCCACTGCTCGCCCCGCACGCGCCGCTCGGCGGCTACCGCCGGGGCCTGGACGGCGTGACCGGCTCCGCGCTCACCGCCCCGGGCCTGCTCTACCAGGACGGTTGGTACCTGCTCGACGACTCCGCCTCGGCCCTGCGCACCACCAAGCCCCGGCCCGCACCCGAGCAGGACGGCTACGTCTTCGCGTACGGGCAGGACTTCACCAGTGGCCTGAAGGACCTGTCGACCCTGACCGGGCCCACGAAGCTGCTGCCGAAGTGGGCGTACGGGGTGTGGTACTCCGAGTACTACGACCGCACCGCCGCCGAGTTCCAGGACATCGTCGCCCGGGCCAAGGCCGAAGGCGTACCCCTGGATGTTCTTGTTCTCGACACCGACGTCAAGGCGCCGGACAAGTGGAACGGCTGGAGCATCGACCCCACCCGGATCCCCGACCCGAAGGCGTTCTTCGACTGGGCGAAGAAGCAGGGCCTGCGCACCGGCATCAACATCCACCCCAGCATCCTCGGCTCGGACCCGACGTTCGCGCAGGCGCAGGCCACCGCGAAGGGCAAGCTCCAGCGCGTCGGCTGCAACGGCGGCCCCGACTGCTACGCGTTCGACTTCGGCGACCCGGACCAGCTCAAGGCGTACCTGCAACTGCACGACGGGATGATCCCCAAGGGCAGCAAGGGCCCGGACCTGTGGTGGCTGGACTGGTGCTGCGACAACACGAAGTCCTCGCTCGCCGGCGTGACCGGTGACGCGTGGATCAACCAGCAGTACGCCGACAAGACCGGCTTCGCCTTCTCCCGGGCGTACGGCTCGTTGCAGGCCGGCGGCTACAGCAGCCCGACCCCGGTGGCCACCGGCCCGTGGGCCGACAAGCGCACCACCCTGCACTTCACCGGCGACACCACCTCCGACTGGTCGACGCTCCAGATGGAGGTCGGTTACACGCCTGGCGAGTCGGCCGCGACCGGACTCGCCGCGGTCAGCCACGACATCGGCGGGCACACCGGCGGCCTGAAGGAGCCGGGCAGCGAACCGGGCAGCACCAAGCTCCCCGACGACCTGTACGCCCGGTGGGTGCAGTTCGGCACGTTCCAGCCGATCGACCGGCTGCACTCCAACCACAGCGACCGGCTGCCCTGGCAGTACGGCCCGGCGGCCAACGCGTCGGCCAAGAAGTTCCTCAACCTGCGCAAGGAACTCCAGCCGTACACCTACGCCGCCGCCAAGGAGGCCACCCGCACGGGTACGCCGATCGCCCGCTCGATGTACCTCGCGTACCCGAATGAGCAGGCCGCCTACGCCACCGCCGGTTCCCAGTACCTCTACGGCCCGGACTACCTGGTGGCGCCGGTGACGACGCCAGGCGACACCGCCACCACCTCGGTGTGGTTCCCGCCGGGCAACAGCTGGACCGACATCTTCACCGGGAAGACGTACCGGGGCGGCACCACGCAGACCATCACCACCACGCTCGACACCATGCCGGTGTTCAAGAAGCACTGACGTTCGAGGGACCAAGACGCCGGCCGGGTGAGCCGGGACCGTGCCGTCGACGCGCTGCGGGCGTACGCCATCGGTGGGG
>NZ_JBSGIV010000081.1:0-25707 GCF_053605225.1 Micromonospora sp. NPDC003944 | reverse complement strand
GCGCGGCCGCTGCTGGGACGACCGCGACCGCTGTGCGGGGCGTAAGATTCGGGCCCGAACTGACGCAAACCTCTTGATCACCGGGCAGGGCGAGGGCAGGAGGCAGGGCGGGGCGGGGCGGGAGCCGGGAGCCGGGACCGGTTCGGCGGGTGCGGGTGGGTGGGTGGGCTAGCCGGCTTCGACGATCATGGCGGCGCCTACCGTGCGGTTGGTCGCCTCGTCGATGATGACGAAGCCGCCGGTGGTGCGGTTGCGGCGGTACTCGTCGGCAAGCAGCGGCACAGTGGTGCGCAGTCGTACCCGACCGATCTCGTTGAGCCGCAGTTCGTCGGCCGACTCGTCGCGGTGCAACGAGTTGATGTCCAGGCGGTAGTGCAACCCACGGACGATGGCCCGCGCCGACCGGGTGGTGTGCTTGATGGCGTACTTGCCGCCGACCCGCAGGGGCGCCGTCTCGTCCATCCAGCAGACCATCGCCTCGATGTCCTGGGCGACCGTCGGCGCGTTGTTCGGCCGGCAGATCAGGTCACCTCGGGAGATGTCGATCTCGTCGGCGAGTCGTACCGTCACCGACATCGGTGGGAACGCCTCCGCGACGGGCCCGTCGGCGGTCTCCACCGCGGCGATCCGGCTGGTGAAGCCGGAGGGCAGCACCATCACCTCGTCGCCCGGCTTGAGCACCCCGGAGGCGACCTGACCGGCGTAACCGCGGTAGTCGGTGACAGTGGTGGACTGCGGACGGATCACGTACTGCACCGGGAACCGGACGTCGACCAGATTGCGGTCGCTTGCGATGTGCACCCGCTCCAGGTGGTGCAGCAGCGACGGTCCCTCGTACCAGGGCATGTTGTCCGACCGGGCGACGATGTTGTCGCCGCGCAACGCGGAGATCGGCACCACGGTCAGGTCCGGTACGTCGAGCTTCGCGGCGAACGCGGTGAACTCGTCGGCGATCCGCTCGTAGACCTCCTGCGACCAGTCGACCAGATCCATCTTGTTGACACAGAGGACCAGGTGCGGCACCCGCAGCAGGGAGCACAGGAACGCGTGCCGGCGGGACTGCTCGACCAGGCCCTTGCGCGCGTCCACCAGGATCAACGCCAGGTCGGCGGTCGACGCCCCGGTGACCATGTTGCGGGTGTACTGGATGTGCCCGGGGGTGTCGGCGATGATGAACTTGCGCCGGGGGGTGGCGAAGTAGCGGTACGCCACGTCGATGGTGATGCCCTGCTCGCGCTCGGCACGCAGACCGTCGGTCAGCAACGCCAGGTTGGTGTACTCGTCGCCGCGGGCCGCGCTGACCGCCTCCACGGCGGCCAACTGGTCGGTGAAGAGCGACTTGGTGTCGTAGAGCAGCCGCCCGATCAGGGTCGACTTACCGTCGTCCACGCTGCCGGCGGTGGCGAACCGGAGCAGGTCCATCGCCCGGGCCTCCGGCCCGGTCCCGGTGACAGGCCGCGCCTGCGCGTTCGCGGACGCCACGATCTCGGTGCTCATCAGAAGTAGCCCTCCCGCTTGCGGTCCTCCATGGCGGCCTCGCTGACCCGGTCGTCACCACGGGTGGCGCCGCGCTCGGTGATCCGGGTCGCCGCCACCTCCTCGATGACCTTCTCCACGGTGTCCGCGTCGGAACGGACCGCGGCGGTGCAGGAGGCGTCGCCGACGGTGCGGTAGCGCACCTGCGCCTTGAACCGCTCCTCGCCCGCGCGGGGGCGGAAGAACTCGTTGACGGCGTAGACCATGCCGTCCCGTTCGATGACCTCGCGCTCGTGCGCGTAGTAGATCGACGGTAGCGGGATGCGTTCCCGGGCGATGTAGTGCCAGACGTCCAGCTCGGTCCAGTTGGAGAGCGGGAAGACCCGGATCGACTCGCCCTGGTGGTGCCGGCCGTTGTACAGCGACCACAGCTCGGGCCGCTGGTTCTTCGGGTCCCACTGACCGAACTCGTCGCGGAAGCTGAACACCCGCTCCTTGGCCCGGGCCTTCTCCTCGTCCCGGCGGGCGCCGCCGAACAGCGCGTCGAAGCGGTGCTTCTCCACCGCGTCCAGCAGCACCGGCGTCTGGATCCGGTTGCGCATGCCGTCACCGGACTCCCGAACCATGCCGCTGGCCAGGGCCTCCGGCACGCTCGCCACCACGAGGTGCAACCCCAGCTCGGCGACCCGTTGGTCGCGGTATTCGAGGACCTCGGGGAAGTTGTGCCCGGTGTCGACGTGCATCACCGGGAAGGGGATGTTGGCCGGGGCGAACGCCTTCTGCGCGAGCCGCAGCATGACGATCGAGTCCTTGCCACCGGAGAAGAGCAGCACCGGGCGTTCCATCTCGGCGACCACCTCGCGCATCACGAAGATGCTCTCCGCTTCCAGGGCGTCCAGGTGGGAGACCTGATACGCCGCGGGGGTGGTCATGACACCGGCTCGATTCGCTCGCTCATCCGATTTCCAGACCTTTCCGGTCGGGCATGTCAAGAAAGTTGGCTCAGGCTACCCGGAATGTTTCTGCAGCGCTGCAAGCAACCGGGTGGCGAGATCCTTGCGACAGACCAGTAGGTCGGGCAGGCGCGGATCCGCCTCGTTGTATTTCAGCGCAGAACCGTCGATCCGGGAAGCGTGCAGTCCGGTGGCCGTCGCCACAGCGACCGGGGCCGCCGAGTCCCACTCGTACTGCCCACCTGCGTGGATGTACGCGTCCACCTCGCCGGTGACCACGGCGGCGATTTTCGCTCCGGCCGAGCCCATCGGCACCAGGTGCGCGCCGACGTCCTCGGCCAGGTCGGTCAGGAAGACCGGTGGCCGGCTCCGGCTCGCGGCCAGACGGATCTTCCGCTCGCCGGCCGTCGCCGCCTCCACGGTCATCGGCGGGTACGCCGGCGGGTAGTCCGTGCCCAGCACCCGGTGCTGCGCCGGCAGGCCCACCGCCCCGGCGACCAGCCCGTGCGGGCTCGGCGCGTTGCGCGCCCAGAGCGCCACGTGCACCGCCCAGTCCGAGCGGCCCTCCTCGGAGAACTCCCGGGTGCCGTCCAGCGGGTCGACGATCCACACCCGGTCCGCGGTCAACCGGGACACCGCTCCGGTGTTCACCTCCGCGGCCCAGGCCAGCCGCGACCCCTCGTCCTCCTCGGAGAGCACCGCGTCACCCGGACGCCACTTCGCCAACTCTGTGCGGATCAGGTCGTGCGACACCTTGTCCCCGGCCGACTTCAGCGCGCCGGCGTCGGCGAAACCCATCTCCGTGCGCAGGTCGAGCAGCGCCTGCCCGGCTCGGGACGCCAACCATCGGGCGAACGCGCCATCGATCATCGGAGGACTGCTCATCTGCCCGCTCCCGTCGCCTCACCGCGCTGCCCGCACGGGCCGATCCGCCGCGACTCGCGTCGCCGGTCGCGGCACGCCGAAAGGCGCAGACTACCGGCCCGTCGTCACCGATCCGGTACGCCCCGCCCGGCTCAGCCGCCGTGGTAGAGGTTCTGGGTCGGCTCCACGCCCTTGAGGATCACCGACTCCACCATGTCGGCGGCCCGGTCCACCAGGAAATCAAGCTCCTTGCGCTCCGCCGAGCCAAAATCCGACAGCACGTAATCGGCTGGGTCCTGTCGACCCGGCGGTCGGCCGACGCCGAACCGCACCCGGGCATAGTCCTTCGTCGCCAGGGACTTCGACATCGAGCGCAGGCCGTTGTGCCCGCCCTCACCGCCGCCGAACTTGACCCGTACCTGGCCGAACCCGATGTCCAGCTCGTCGTGCACCGCGATCACCTGTGCCGCCGGCACCTTGTAGAACTGCGCCAACGCCGCGACCGGCCCGCCAGAAAGATTCATGTACGTCAGTGGCTTGACCAGCACCAGCTTCGGGCCGCCAAACCCCAGCCGCGCCTCGGCCACCTCGGCGACCGCCCGCTTGTGCCGCCCGAAACGCGCACTCACCCGCCCGGCCAGCAGCTCGGCCACCATGAAACCGACGTTGTGCCGGTTCCCGGCGTACTCCCGACCCGGGTTGCCCAGGCCGACCACCAGCCACGGCCCCGCCTCGTCCGTCACGACCCGCCCCTTCCGACACCCAACGCAGCGACTCCCGATATGCCGACAGGCGCCCCCGAACACCCGGGGACGCCTGTCGCACAGTACGAACCGATCAGGCCTCGGTGCGCGCCTCGGTGGTCTCGTCGCCCTCGGCGGCCGGAGCAGCGTCCGCGCCCTCGGAGCCCTCGGTGACCTCGCCGGTCTCGGCCTCGGCCTCGTCGGTGGCGACCTCGATCTCGGGCAGCGTCGCCTCGAGCTGCTCGGCGGTCGGGGCGGCGGTCACCGATGCGACGGTCAGCTCCGCGTCGGCGGCCAGCTCGACGCCGGCCGGCAGCTCGACGTCGCCGGCGGTCACCTGGGTGCCCGCCTCCAGGCCCTCGATCGACGCCTCAAGGTGGTCGGGGACCTTGGTGGCGTCCGCGGTCACCGAGAGGGTGTCGTGGTCGTGCACGATCAGGGTGTCGCGGGCGGCCTCGCCGGTCAGCTGGACCGGGACCTCGACGGTGACCTTCTCGCCCCGGCGAACCAGGATCAGGTCGACGTGCTCGAAGGTGTCGCGGATGGGGTCACGCTGGATCGCCTTCGGCAGCGCCAGCACCTGGGTGCCGTCGGTGATGTCGATCGCGAAGAGCTGGTTGGCACCGCCCTTACGGATCGCGGCGGCGAACTCCCGCGACGGCAGCGCGATGTGCTTGGGCTTCTCGCCGTGGCCGTACAGCACGGCGGGCACCTTGCCGGCCCGGCGGGTACGGCGGGCACCACCCTTGCCGAACTCGGTACGGGGCTCGGCGCTGATCTTTACCTCGGACACGGGGAAACTCCTGATGCTTTTCGCTGCGGCGGCTTGTCGTCTAACGGTGCTGGGGCGAGGGGCTCGCTGGGGCTCATGCGTCATGAACGACTGCCCGGAGCACCGCGTCGATGACGGTGCCTCCGTGCGGCGCTCTTCAGCGGCCCGCCGGGCACCCTCGCCGTGGCAACCGCACTAGTCTACCCGAGCGGTTTCCAGCGTTCCCGGCAGTCCCCGATCAGGGCTCAGGACCGGCGCGTCGGCGGGTTCCCGCAAGCGCGCCGGCCCCTTCTCCGCGCGGTGCGAGCCCCGTCCCCGCCGGGTGTGACGCGGCGGGAACGGGGCTCAGGCTCAGCTCAGGCCACCGAAGAGGGTGGTCACCGAGCCGTCGTCGAAGACCTCCCGGATCGCCCGCGCCAGCAGCGGCGCGATCGACAGAACGGTGAGCTTGTCCAGCTGCTTCTCCGGCGGGAGCGGCAGGGTGTTCGTCACCACGATCTCGCTGATCGAGCTGTTCTTCAGCCGCTCGATGGCCGGGTCGGAGAGCAGCGCGTGGGTGGACGCGACGACGATCTCCGCCGCGCCCGACTCCTTGAGAATGTCGGCGGCCTTGGCGATCGTGCCCCCGGTGTCGATCATGTCGTCGACGATCAGGCAGACCCGGCCCTCCACCTCACCGACAACCCGGTTCGCCACCACCTGGTTCGGCTTCATCGGGTCGCGGGTCTTGTGGATGAACGCCAGCGGGCAGCCGCCCAGCCGGTCGGTCCACCGCTCGGCCACCCGCACCCGGCCCGAATCCGGCGCCACCACGGTCATCGGCCGGCCGGCGTACCTGTGCTCGACGTACTCGGCCAGGATGTCCATCGCGAAGAGGTGGTCCACCGGGCCGTCGAAGAAGCCCTGGATCTGCGCGGTGTGCAGGTCGACGGTGAGGATGCGGTTCGCGCCCGCGGTCTTCAGCAGGTCCGCCACCAGGCGGGCCGAGATCGGCTCCCGACCGCGGTGCTTCTTGTCCTGGCGCGCGTACGGGTAGAACGGCAACACCACGGTGATCCGCTTGGCCGACCCCCGCTTCAGCGCGTCCACCATGATCAGGGTCTCCATGACCCAGGTGTTCACCCCGTGCGTGACGGACTGCACCACGAAGGCGTCCGAACCACGCACCGAGTCCTTGAACCGTACGAAGATCTCGCCGTTGGCGAACTCGTACGCGTCGGCCGGGGTCGGCGCGACGCCGAGCACCTCGCCGATCTCCTTGGCCAACTCCGGAAAGCCACGTCCGGAAAAGAGCATCAGGCTTTTGCGGTTTTCGGCGACGATGCTGCCCATGGGCCCGTCTGCTCCCGTTTTGTCGGCGGTACCCGACCCGGTGGTGGTGGGTCAGGGACTATTCGGTTGCAGTATCTCCCGGGCCGGATGCGCCGCCCACCGTCTCGGCCACCCCGTGCATTGCCTCACTGTCGCTTGCGGCACCGGCCGCTCCCGACGCACCCTTCGCGTCGCGGGCTCGCTGCGCCGCCTCCGCCGCAGCCGTGCCGGCGCGCCGCTTCACCACCCAACCCTCGATGTTGCGCTGGCGGGCCCGGGCGACACCCATCGCACCTGCCGGCACGTCGTCGACGATCACCGAACCGGCCGCCGTGTACGCCCCGTCGCCCACCTCGACCGGCGCCACGAACATGTTGTCCGCGCCGGTCCGGGCGTGGCTGCCGATGACCGTGCGGTGCTTGTTGACCCCGTCGTAGTTCACGAAGACCGACGCGGCCCCGATGTTCGTGTGCTCGCCGATCGTCGCGTCGCCGACGTACGTCAGGTGCGGCACCTTCGACCCGGCGCCGATCTGCGAGTTCTTCACCTCGACGAACGTGCCGACCTTGGCCTTCTCGGCCAGTTGGGCGGCCGGCCGCAGGTACGCGTACGGCCCGACGGTCGCGCCCGCGCCCACCTCGGCGCCGACCGCGTGGCTGCGGAGCACCGACGCGGCGGGGCCGACGATCGTGTCGATCAGGGTGACGTCCGGCCCGATCGACGCGCCCGCGCCGACCACCGTGGCGCCGCGCAGCTGGGTGTTCTGGTCGACCACCGCGTCCCGGTCCAGTGCGACAGTCACGTCGATCCAGGTGGTGGCGGGGTCGAGCAGGCTCACGCCGGTGCGCATCCACGCCTCGTTGACCCGGTCGCGCAGCAGCCGGCGTAGCGTCGCCAGCTCCACCCGGTCGTTGCAGCCAAGCGTCTCGACGTGGTCCACGGCGACGTGCACCGCCACCGGCTCGCCGGCCGCGCGGAGCAGGCCGAAGACGTCGGTCAGGTACTCCTCGCCCTGGTCGTTGTCGGTGGAGAGCTTGCCCAGCGCCTCGCGCAGCCGCACCGCGTCGAACGCGTAGATGCCGGCGTTGATCTCCCGGATCGCGCGCTGCGTCGGGTCGGCGTCGCGTTCCTCGACGATCTGCTCCAGGTGGCCGTCGGCGTCCCGGACGATCCGGCCGAGGCCGGTCGGGTCGGGCACCTCGGCGGCCAGCACGGTGGCCGCCGCGGCGGCCTCCTCGTGCGCGGTCACCAGCGCGCCCACCGTCTCGGGTCGCAGCAGCGGCACGTCCCCGTTGATCACGACGACGGTGCCGGCACCGTCGGGTACGGCGTCCAGCGCGATCCGCACGGCGTGCCCGGTGCCGAGCTGCTCGGCCTGGAGCACCGGCGTGGCGTCCGGGGCGACCTCGGACAGGTGCGCCCGGACCTGGTCGGCGCCGTGCCCCACCACGACGACGGTGCGGTCCGCGCCCAGCGGGGCGGCGGCGCTCAGCACGTGACCGAGGAGGGTCCGACCGAGCAGGGGGTGCAGCACCTTGGGCAGTGTCGACTTCATCCGCTTGCCCTCACCGGCGGCGAGTACGACGACGGTACGGAGGTGGGGCTGGGGCACGACGTGGCTCCCGTCGGGACGGCGGACACTCTCGCGGTCATGCTAGCCGCGAGGCCCGGCACGTTCCCCTCTTACCCCCACCGGGCCCGAAAACGGACGTAGATGGGCAGCTCGGCCGCCAGGGTTCGAACCTGAAATACGGGTACCAAAGACCCGGGTGTTGCCAATTACACCACGGCCGATCAGCGACGCGAGAGCGTCGCACGGGGATGGAGATCCCGCCGCTACACCTTAGCGCCCCGGCTGCCGGACGCCAGCGCTCATCCGGCCGCATTGCCCGCGGTCGACGCCGCCGACCACCCGGGGGTGACCGGACATCGACCCGGCGTCTCTCTCCCGACCCGACCCAGGCCCGCCCCCACTGCGGACTGACCTGCGACTTCGAGCGGTGACGCGAAGGCGATTCGAAACTTCCCCGTGCGATCTACGGTGCCGTAAGTTACGGTGACGTAGGCGTAACTTAGTGATCGTCACCATCCCCCTGCGAGGTCCCATGTCTACTGCTCTGCTCGATTCCAACACCGCCGCACCAGGCCCCAAACCCCTCACCGACGGCAGCCAGTCCCCCGGCATCCTGGCCGCCCTCTGGGCATTCGTGGTGATCCCCTTCGTCGCCCTGCTTGTCGCCGTACCGGTGGCCTGGGGTGGCTGGCTCGGCTGGACCGACGTGATCATCGGCCTGGTCTGGTATGTCGTCTCCGGGCTCGGCATCACCGTCGGCTTCCACCGCTACTTCACGCACGGCTCGTTCAAGGCCAAGCGGTGGCTACGGGTGACCCTGGCGGTCGCGGGTTCGCTTGCGGTGCAGGGCGAGATCATCCAGTGGGTGGCCGACCACCGACGCCACCACGCCTTCTCCGACCTGGAGGGTGACCCGCACTCGCCGTGGCGCTTCGGCACCAGCTTCTGGGCGTTGACCCGGGGCCTGTTCCACGCCCACGTGGGCTGGCTGTTCCGCCGGGAGTTGTCCAACCGCGAGCGTTTCGCACCGGACCTCATCGCGGACCGGGACATCAGCCGGGTTGACCGACTCTTTCCCGCGCTGGTGGCCATCTCGCTGCTCGGCCCGGCGCTCATCGGCGGCCTGGTGACCTGGTCCTGGCAGGGCGCGCTGACCGCGTTCTTCTGGGCCGGGCTGGTCCGGATCGGCCTCCTGCACCACGTCACCTGGGCGATCAACTCGGTGTGCCACGTCTACGGCGAGCGCCCGTTCGCGATGCGCCAGGGCGACCGGGCGTCGAACTTCTGGCCGCTGGCGATCCTGTCGTTCGGCGAGAGCTGGCACAACCTGCACCACGCCGACCCGACCAGCGCCCGGCACGGCGTGTTGCGCGGTCAGGTGGACATCTCCGCCCGGGTGATCTGGGTGTTCGAGAAGGTCGGCGCGGCGACGCAGGTGCGCTGGCCAAAGCCGGAGCGCCTGGCCGCGAAGCTCGTGAAGCCTGTCGCACCGCGCTGAAACCGGGCGGTGCACGGGGATGTCGCCTGGCAGGATGGCCGGATGACCGAGCCATGCGGGGGGACCGGGCGGCTCGGCGAACGGGGGCCGGGCCCGATCCGGGTACGGTCGAACGGCGCGTCAGGGCGGTCGGACCGCCCGACAGTGAGGCGACGACGTGAACGGGCACAGCGGAGGCACCATTCCACGGCAGGGCGTCACCGAGCGCCAGCAAGGCGGCAACATGCCTGAGGTCAGCGACGACGCGGCGGCGGCTGTCGGCGGCCGACGGGCGACGCCGACGGCGGCACCGAAAGCCAAACCGGCTTCCCGGGTCCGCATGTCGGCGGCCCAGCGACGGGAGCAGTTGATCGCCACCGGCCGGCAGCTCTTCGCCGAACGCGGTTTCGACGCCACCTCCATCGAGGAGGTGGCGGCCCGCGCCAAGGTCTCCAAGCCGGTGGTGTACGAGCACTTCGGTGGCAAGGAAGGGCTCTACGCGGTGGTGGTGGACCGGGAGGTCCGGGCCCTGTTGGACCGGATCACCACGGCGCTGACCGCCGGGCATCCGCGCGAGCTTCTCGAACAGGCGGCGCTGGCCCTGCTGGGTTACATCGAGGAGGAGACGAGCGGTTTCCGGGTGCTGGTCCGCGAGTCACCGCTGATGTCCGGCACAGCCAACTTCAGCAGCGTGATGAACGACGTGGCGCATCAGGTCGAGCACATCCTCGGTGCCGAGTACAAGAGCCGGGGGTACGACCCGAAGCTCGCCGAGCTGTACTCCCAGGCGCTCGTTGGCATGGTGGCGCTTACCGGTCGCTGGTGGCTGGAGGTGCGCAAGCCACGCAAGGAGACGGTGGCGGCGCACCTCGTCAACCTGGCCTGGAACGGGTTGTCACACCTGGAGGCGAAGCCGACGCTGATCACCGCTCGGCGGCACTGACCCGATCAGCGGCGGTGCACGTCGGCCACCGGGTGCTTGCGGTTCTCCAACTCGGCCTCGGCGGACTCTGGCGGGCCGACCTTGTCGTACAGGCCGGTGCCGAGCAGGATCAGGCCGAACAGCATCGACACGACCACCGTCGACATCGAGAAGTTGAGGAAGTTCGCCTCGGTCTGCAGCACCGACATCATCAGGATGCTCGTCACCAGGAACACCACGCCGGCAGTCAGGTTCATGTAGTGGCCGAGGTTGGTCTTCCGCGAGGCCCCGATGATCAGGACGATCCCGAAGATCACCGAGGCGAGCGAGAAGGCCAGGTTGGTGCGGAGCCCGAGAGCCCAGGTGCTGTTGCGGGCGAAGAGCGGATCACCGATCGTCTCGGCCACGCCCCACACCCCGAAGACCAGGATGTAGACGCCGACCAGCCCGGAGAGGACCCGGTAGAGCGGCCGTGCCGGATGGTTGACCGGAAAGTGCGGCATAGCCCTGCCCCCTGACGTGACCGATTCAGGGGAATTGTCACCCAGGGCAGACCCAACTGTCCGAAGAACCCCAATGCCGGAAGCTCCGCCGAGAGGCTGGACCAGATCAGGTTTTCCGCCGGAGCCCGAGCTGCGCAGGGATCAAGCCTGACCGCCCGGAGCAGATCGGGCTCCGGCGAAAACCCACAACCGCAACCAAGAAAGCTCAGAGAACCAGCCGAGCCTTCTGGAACGCCTCCGCCTCGTCCTCGGTGCCGACCTTGCCGTACATGCCGACCATGAGCAGGACCAGGGCAGCCGTCATGACCACGATCACCGTGGTGATGCTGAAGTTGAAGATGTTGGCGTCGGTCCGGATGAACGCGAGACCGGCCAGGCTGACCACCATGAGGCCGTACGCCAGCCACTGGTTGATCGCCACGTCGATGTTGCGGCCGAGCGCGGTGCCGACCAGCACGACGACCCCGAGCAGCACGCTGAGCAGCGAGAAGCCGAGGTTGGTGCCCTGGCCGAGGACCCGGGTGTCGTCCTGGGCGAGGATCTCGTTGCCGGTGCTCGCGATGATGCCGAGCACACCGAAGACGACCAGGTACAGACCGGTGAGCCCGCCGATCGCCCGGTAGATCGGCCGCGCGGGGTGGTTGACGGGGGTGTGGGCCATGTCTGTGTCTCCAACGCCGTGGGGTAGGTGTCGCTGACGATTGTCTCGCACGTGGTGGTGTGACGCCGCACACGGGGCCCGGGGCCGGCGCGCCCGGTCGGTCAGCTCTCCGGCAGGTCCTCGGCGAGGGTCATCCAGCTCTCCTCGATCCGCTCCCGTTCGGCGCGCAGATCCTTGAGCTGGGTGTCCAACTCGGCGACCTTGGCGTAGTCGGTGGCGTCCGCCGCGAGCTGGTCGAGAAGCGTGGTCTCGCGCTGGTCGAGCTTGCCGAGTTGCCGCTCCAGCCGGGTCAGCTCCTTGCGGGCCTGGCGGACCTCGGCGGCGGACATGCCACCGCCCGAGGAAGCGGCGGACGCAGAGGTCGAGGCCACGCCCGCCCGAGACGAGCCGGCCCGCTCGGCGGTCCGCGCGAGGTACTCGTCCACGCCGCCCGGCAGGTGCACCAACCGGCCGTCGCCGAACATCCCGTACGCCGAGTCGGTGACCCGCTCGATCAGGTAACGGTCGTGGCTGGCCACGATGATCGTGCCGGGCCACGAGTCGAGCAGGTCCTCGAGCGCGGCGAGGGTGTCCGTGTCCAGGTCGTTCGTGGGCTCGTCGAAGAGCAGCACGTTCGGCTCGCCGGCCAGCAGCCGCAGCATCTGCAACCGGCGGCGCTCCCCACCGGAGAGGTCGCTGACCGGGGTCCAGAGCCGGCGGTCGTCGAAGCCGAACACCTCGGCGAGCTGGGACGCGGAGACCTCCCGGTCGCCGAGCTGGACCCGCCGGGCGACCTCCTCGACGGCTTCGAGCACGCGCAGGTGCCCGGGCAGCTCGGACAGCTCCTGGGAGAGGAACGCGGGCCGAACCGTGGACCCGGTGCCGAGGCGGCCGCCGTCGGGGCGGGTGATGCCGGCGAGCATCCGCAGCAGCGTGGTCTTGCCGGCGCCGTTGGCGCCGAGGATGGCGATCCGGTCACCGGGGCCGACAAGCCAGCTGACGTCGCGCAGGATCTCCTTCGGGCCCGCGTGCAGCTCGACCTTCTCCAGCTCGTACACCTGCTTGCCGAGGCGCGACACCGCCATCCGCTGCAACGACATGGTGTCGCGCGCCGGCGGCACGTCGGCGATCAGCGCGTTCGCGGCGTCGATGCGGAACTGCGGCTTGGAGGTCCGGGCGGGTGGGCCACGGCGCAGCCAGGCGATCTCCTTGCGGAGCAGGTTCTGCCGGCGGGCCTCGGTGGCGGCGGCGACCCGCTCGCGCTCGGCGCGGGCGAGGGTCCAGGCGGCGAAGCCACCCTCGTAGGCACGGACGGTCTGGTCGGCGACCTCCCAGGTGGTGGTGCAGACCGCGTCCAGGAACCACCTGTCGTGGGTGACCACGACCAGGGCGCCCTTGCGCCCGACCAGGTGCCGGGCCAGCCAGTCGACACCGCCGACGTCCAGGTGGTTGGTGGGCTCGTCGAGGATGAGCAGGTCGGCGTCGCGGACGAGCAGCGCGGCGAGCGCCACCCGACGGCGTTCGCCACCGGACATCGGACCGACCGGCTGGTCGAGGCCGAGGTGCGGCATCCCGAGGCCGTCGAGGATGGCCCGGACCCCGGCGTCGCCGGCCCACTCGTGCTCCGCGCCCATGCCCTCGGCGAGCCAGGCGGTGCCGAGCACCACGTCCCGGACGGTGGCCTCGGGGGCCAGCGTGAGCTGCTGCGGCAGCCACAGCGCACGCAGGTCACGACGGTGGGTCACCCGGCCGTCGTCGGGGTTTTCCTGCTTGGTGAGCAGCCGCAGCAGGGTGGACTTGCCGGCGCCGTTGAGGCCGACCACGCCGATCCGGTCGGCGTCGTCCAAGCCGAGGGAGACGTCCGTGAGCAGCCTCCCGGCGGCGCCGTACCCCTTGGACACCCGGTCCAGATTGACGATGTTCGCCACGATCCACCCTTCATGATCAAGGCGCCCCGGTGCCGGCGGGCACCTGGACGCCTGCACCAAGGGTACGCGGACACCCCGGACGCCCGCGCCGCGCGCCGGCAGCCCCGGTGGGACGCCTCGTCAGCCCACCCGGGCGCCGGCGACCGGACCGAACGCGACCCGCGCCTCCCGGCAGACACCCGCGGCCGTCAACTCGGCGGCGATCCGCTCCGCGTCCGCCCCGTCGGCGGCGAGGAACACGCAGGTCGGGCCGGAGCCGGAGACGATGCCGGTGAGCGCGCCGGCTTCCTCGCCGGCCTTCAGGGTGTCGGCGAGCGCCGGGCGCATGGCCAGCGCGGCGTCCTGGAGGTCGTTGCCGAGCGTCCGGGCGAGCACCCGCGGGTCGCGCTGACGCAGCGCGCCCAGCAGGTTGTCGGTGCTGCCCAGCGGGGCGCCGGCGGCACCGGAGTCGCGCAGCCGATCCAGTTCCCGGTACGCGGCCGGGGTGGACAGGCCGCCGTCGGCGATCGCCACCACCCAGTGCCAGGAGGTGGGACGGGCCAGCACGGGGCTGATCGCCTCGCCCCGGCCGGTGCCCAGCGCGGTGCCGCCGTAGATCAGGAACGGCACGTCGGAGCCGAGGTCGGCGGCGATGCTCGCCAACTCGTCACGGGACAGCCCGGTGCCCCAGAGCGCGTCGCAGGCCACCAGCGCGGCGGCCGCGTCGGCGCTGCCACCGGCCAGCCCACCGGCGAGCGGGATCTGCTTGCGCAGGTGCAGACGAGCGTGCGGCAACACCCCCGCGTACCCGGCGAGGGCGTGCGCGGCGCGGATCACCAGGTTGGTGTCGTCCAGGGCCAGCTCGCCGGTGCCCTCACCCTCCATGGTCAGGGCGAGGGTGTCGCCCCGGCGGGCCGTCAGCTCGTCGTAGATCGAGATGGCGTGGTAGATCGTGTTCAGCTCGTGATAGCCGTCGCGGCGCAACGGGCCCACCCCGAGGTGCAGGTTGACCTTCGCGGGCACCCGCACCCGCACGGGGCCGATCGCCCCGCGTCGCTCGTCGTCGTCCGGTCGCCAGGCCTCGGTCACCGGGTGATGTCCCGCAGATGCAGGCGGATGTCGAACGGCTTGGCCACGATCAGCTCCTCGGCGTCCTGGGCGGGCACGGCGTCAGCCTACTTCGCGGCCGGCGTACCGACCGGAGCCGACGCGGCGATGGCGGCGAACTGCTCGACGGTCAGTGACTCCCCGCGGGCGCCGGGGTCGACGCCGGCGGCGGTGAGCGCCGCGGCGGCCCGGTCCGCGCCGCCGGCCCAGCCGGCCAACGCGGCGCGCAGCGTCTTGCGGCGCTGCGCGAACGCCGCGTCCACCACGGCGAAGACCCGCTCCCGGGGTACGTCGGTGCGGGGCGGCTCGTGACAGGTGAAGGCGACCAGGCCGGAGTCGACGTTGGGCACCGGCCAGAACACGTTCGGTGGCACCTTGCCGGCGCCCCGGGCCTGGGCGTACCAGGCGAGCTTCACCGACGGGATGCCGTACACCTTGGAGCCGGGACCGGCGACGAGCCGGTCGGCGACCTCCTTCTGCACCATCACCAGGCCGCGTCGCAGGGTGGGCAGCACGGCGAGCAGGTGCAGCACCACGGGCACCGCGACGTTGTAGGGCAGGTTCGCCGCCAGCGCGGTCGGCTGTGGTTCGGCCAGCTCGGCGGCGGCGATGCGCAACGCGTCCGCGCGGTGCACGGTGAGCCGGGCGGCGTCGGCCCCGGCGTGCCGTGCGACCGTCTCCGGCAGCGCACCGGCGAGCACCGGGTCGATCTCCACGGCGTGCACGTGCCCGGCGACCGGCAACAGCCCCAGGGTCAGCGAGCCCAGCCCCGGACCCACCTCCAGGGCCACGTCGTCGGGGGTAAGGCCGGCGGCGGTGACGATCCGGCGCACGGTGTTCGGGTCGTGCACGAAGTTCTGGCCCAGCTTCTTGGTGGGCGCGACGCCCAGCCGGGTGGCGAGTTCCCGGATCTCCGCCGGGCCGAGCAGGCTCACCACGGGCCGAAGGCCCGCTCGCCGGTGGCGGAGATGGCCGCGCACAGGTCGTCGAGGTCGGTGCCGGTGGTCGCGGCGAGCGCGCGGACGGTGAGCGGGATGAGGTACGACGCGTTCGGCCGGCCCCGGTACGGCATCGGGGTGAGGTACGGGGCGTCGGTCTCCACGAGCATCTGGTCCACCGGAGTGAGTGCGGCGGCCTCGCGCAGCGCGCTCGCGCTGCCGAAGGTGACGGTGCCGGCGAAGCTCAGCAGGTAGCCGCGGCGGACGCAGTCGCGGGCGAAGTCGGCGTCACCGGAGAAGCAGTGCAGCACCACCCGGTCCGGTGCGCCCTCGTCGTCGAGGATCCGCAGCACGTCGGCGTGCGCGTCGCGGTCGTGGATCACCAAGGTCTTGCCGTACCGCTTGGCGATGGCGATGTGCGCCCGGAAACTCTCCTCCTGGGCGGCACGCCCCTCGTCGCCGGTGCGGAAGAAGTCCATCCCGGTCTCGCCGATCCCCCGGACCCGGTCGCGGGCAGCGAGCGACTCGATCTCCCGCAACGCCTCGTCGAGGTCGCTCAGCCGGGGCGCCTCGTTGGGGTGCAGCGCCACGGTGGCAAGCACGGCGGGGTACTCGTCGGCGGTGTCCGCGCCCCACCGGGAGGAGGCGACGTCCACCCCCACCTGGACCAGCCGGTCCACGCCCACCTTCGCGGCCAGCGCGATGGCCACGGCGACCGGGTCGTCGGCCGCCCCGCCGCCGGGCACACCGGCCTCGCTGACCGTGATGTCCAGGTGGGTGTGGCTGTCCAGCACCGCCCGGGGCAGCGACTCGGGGGCGGGCGGAAACTCTCCGGCCCGCCGGGCGGCACGCTCGCGGCGGGATTCAGTGGGCTCGCTCATCAGCGACAGCATCACACACCGGGCCTGTCCATCTGCCCGCCACCCGACGTTCACCTCGACTACGTCGCGCGACTCTACCGTCGCCACCGAGCGGACGCGACAGCGTGCGGACCTCATCCGATCGAGCAGGGAGGTGACGGCATGAGCGTCACCCCCCAGGCCGGTGGCACCGCCGGCGAACGCACCGGACTGCACGTGGCCTTCGGCGGCGGCGTGTACCCGGCCGAGGAGATCGCCAGGGGCGCCGCGTACGAGTTGTTCAGCGCCGACGAGGTGACCGGCTTCGAGTGGGCGCCCCGGCCGGGAAGCGCCCTGCCGTGGCGGCGTTTCGTGCACGTCACCGAGGTGACCGCGGTGCACGGGGCCACCGAGCCGGCCGACGAGCCGGAGACGCCGCTGCTGATGCCCGCTCACCGCGAGCGGGGCTGGGCGTACCTACACCAGCTCAGCCAGCAGCCGACCGCGGCGGGTGACCCGATGCTGGCGATGGCCCGCGCGTCGGCGGTGGTCCGGCGGGGCACCCGGATGGTGAAGGTGCTCTCGGCCCAGCAGCTCGCCGGCTACCTACGCGGCTGGCTGCCGCACGGCTTCTGCTACCGGGAGCACGATGTGGCGCACCTGCGTACTCCGGCGACGACGACGGTGCTGCGTACCGATGGGGACGCCGGCCGGAACGGCCCGGAGGTGGCGTACGCGCTGCGCTGGCGCGCGTCCGACCCGGGCGACTACGACGTGCCGGTTGGCCCGGCACACCGCGGCCTGACCGCGCTCGCGGCCCGGGACCGGCTCGGCGCCCCGGTGCTGGGCACCGGCTTCGTGCCAAGCAACGGTCAACTCATCCCGGAGTTCGTCACCCGGGACTTCGCCGACCTGCCGATGCCGGCGAACGCCTCCCTCATCGCCTACCCGGCGGAGGGGGTGGAGGTGGTCCTCTACACCTATCAGGCCGAGCAGCGCGGCTGGCTGCGGATGGTGGGCCCACAGTGGCGACACCTGCTGGCCGGGGTGGCGGGTCTGTCCCCGGACCAGGAGTACGTGCCGAACGCCGACGTGCCCCGCTCCACTCAACTGGTCGGCATGTACGGCGAGGACGAGTACGAGGCGGTCGCCGACCTGCCCGGCGGGTTCCGGGTGCTGGCGATGACCCGGGCGGCCCGTTACCCGGTGGACGCGGTGGCGCGTCGGGTCCGGTTCGCCCAGTGGCGGGGCGTGCCGTGCCTGGTGCTGCGGGAGGAGGCCGGCTGGCTGCGGGTACGCCTGCGCTACCCGAACCCGGACACCGTGGTCACGACCGGCGCGCAGTGTCAGGAACGTGGCGTCTACGAGGCCTGGGCGCCGGGCGCCGAGGTGACCGACGACCAGGTGATGGACGCCCGGTATTCGATGTGACGACGCGCGGCGGCGGGGACGTCCCGCCGCCGCGCGTCGTGCGGTCAGTCGGACAGCCGGGCCAGTTCCTCGTCGACGATCGACGGGTCGAGCTTGCGGAACACCGGCTTCGGCGCGGCCAGCGGGCGGCCCGCCTCGATCGACACCGACTCCCAGCGCGCGCCGACCGTGTAGTCCCCGGTGAGCACCGGGTACGCCGGACCGCCGTCCAGGTCGTCGACCTGCTCGATCACCGGCATCGGCGCGTGCACGCCGGTGCCCCCGAGCAGTTCGTGCACCTGCTGCGCGGAGTGCGGCAGGAACGGGGTGAGCAGCGTGTTGGCGTCACTGATCACCTGGAGGGCGACGTGCAGGATGGTGCCCATCCGGGGCTTGTCCGCCTCGTCCTTGAGCTTCCAGGGCGCCTGCTCGGACAGGTACTTGTTGGCCTCGGCGACCACCTTCATGGCCTCACCGATCGCCTGCTTCTGCCGGTGCCGGCCGATCAGGTCGCCGACCGTGCCGAACCCGGCCCGCGCCACCGCCAGCAGCGCCTCGTCGGCCTCGGTGAGCCCGGCCGGGTCGACCGGCGGAATCACCCCGAAGTTCTTCGCGGCCATCGAGATGCACCTGTTGACCAGGTTGCCCCAACCGGCGACCAACTCGTCGTTGTTGCGGCGCAGGAACTCGGCCCAGGTGAAGTCGGTGTCGTTGCTCTCCGGGCCGGCGGCGGCGATGAAGTAGCGCAGCGCGTCGGCGTCGTAGCGCTCCAGGAAGTCGCGGACGTAGATGACCACCTTGCGGGACGACGAGAACTTGCGCCCCTCCATGGTCAGGTATTCGCTCGACACCACCTCGGTGGGCAGGTTGAGCCGACCCAGCTGGCCCGGCTCGCCGTCGCGGGAACCCTCCCCGGAGTAACCGGAGAGCAGCGCCGGCCAGATCACCGAGTGGAAGACGATGTTGTCCTTGCCCATGAAGTAGTAGGACTGGGCGTCCTTCCCCGCGCCGTCGGCGGACCACCACCGCCGCCACGCCTCCGGGTCGCCGGAGCGGCGGGCCCACTCGATCGAGGCGGACAGGTAGCCGATCACGGCGTCGAACCAGACGTAGATCCGCTTGTTCGACCGGTCGCGCCAGCCGTCGAGCGGGATCGGCACGCCCCACTCCAGGTCCCTGGTGATCGCCCGGGGCTGGAGGTCGTCGAGCAGGTTGCGGGAGAAGCGCAGCACGTTGGGCCGCCACCCCTCGCGGGTGTCCAGCCACTGCCGCAGCACCTCGGCCAGGGCCGGCAGGTCCAGGAAGAAGTGCTCCGTCTCGACGAACTTCGGAGCCTCCCCGTTGATCCGCGACTTCGGATCGATCAGGTCGATCGGGTCGAGCTGGTTGCCGCAGTTGTCGCACTGGTCGCCGCGGGCGCTGTCGTACCCGCAGATCGGGCAGGTGCCCTCGATGTAGCGGTCGGGCAGCGTGCGCCCGGTGGACGGGGAGATCGCGCCCATGGTGGTCTTCGGCACGATGTAGCCGTTGCGGTACATCCCCTCGAACAGCTCCTGCACCACCGCGTAGTGGTTGCGGGTGGTGGTGCGGGTGAACAGGTCGTAGGAGAGACCGAGGCCGTGCAGGTCCTCGACGATCACCCTGTTGTACCTGTCGGCCAGCTCGCGCGGGGTCACCCCGTCGGCGTCCGCCTGCACCTGGATCGGGGTGCCGTGCTCGTCGGTGCCGGAGACCATGAGCACGTCGTGGCCGGCCATCCGCATGTACCGGGCGAAGACGTCGGAGGGAACGCCGAAACCGGAGACGTGGCCGATGTGGCGGGGGCCGTTGGCGTACGGCCAGGCCACTGCCGCGAGAACGTGACTCATGAGCAGCAAGCCTAGTGACCCGTCCGGGGCGTCCGCGAACCAATGGGGGGTGCCCCACCGCCGGACCGGGCCGACCGCCTCGCCCGTTGGTCCGATTTGTCGTCGACACGCGGCTCAGCTGCCCGTTTCGCCTCCCGCAGCGGTGTGCAATGAACGTCGTGACGGGCAGACGAGCGGCGCGGGACCACGAGGACCGTCCCACCGGACCGGCGGTCGGCGACGACGTGGGGCCCGAGCCCGCCGTGCCTCGGGTCACCGGGGTCGCTCCCCAACCCCGGCTGGTGCCCGGCACCGACCCCGGTAGGCAGCGACCCACCCCGGCTGGGCGGTCCGCCACCCCGGCCCGCCCGACGCCTGCGGCGCCGTCGCCCACCCCGGCCCGTCCGACTCCGGCGGCACCCGTGCCGAGCCCGGCGCGGCCCGCTTCGTCGGGCCCACCGGCCGGCTCCGCGCCCGCCAGCTCCACGCCCGCCAGCCCGGTGCCCGCCGGCCCTGAGTCCGTCGAGGTGGAGCCGACCACCGGCGCGCCGGTGGACGCGGTGCCGCGGCGGGTGCCGGTCCGGAAGCAGGGTCGCCGGCAACGGGAGCACCGGCCCGACGGTGACGCGCCGGACGACGACGGCGGGGCGTTCTGGGCTCCCATCGAACAGGTGCACTGGGACGGCACCCCGGTCCGCAAGGACCCCGCCCCGCAGCGGGTGTACGGCTTCCGGTGGGCGCAGCGCCGGGCACCCCGGCGTACGCCACCACCGCCGGATCCCCTGCCCGGGCTCGCCGCGCTCGTGGTGCTGAGCCTGGTCACGGCCTTCTTCGCCTGGGTCAGCGCCGGCCCGTTCTGGCTCGCGGTCGGGCACGCCCGGACGGGCACGGTGGTGATCGACGCCTGCACCGGCGGCGGGCTCACCCAACGCTGCCGGGGGATCTTCACGGCCGAGGACGGGCGGTTCGTCGCCCATGGTGTCCGGGTCAGCGGCGTGCCCGTCGACGGGAGCGCGGCCGGTACGCCGCTGCCGGCGCGGATGACCGGCCCGGACAGCGGCACCGCGTACGCGGACGTCGGCCTGGGCCGACACCTGCGCTGGCTGCCCGGTCTGCTGGTGGTGCTGGGCTGCGCCGCCGGCATCGTCAGGTGGACCGGATCGGCCCGACTGCCGGGCCGCCGGCACCGTCGCTGGGCGGTGGCCGCCGCCATCGCCGGCCCCACGCTGATCACCGTCGGCTTCCTGGCCGCCGCGTGGTGACCCGACCACCTCGGTCAGCTGTGCACGATCGTGTAGACCTCCCGACGGCGCAGCGCGTACTCCGTGGCGACGTCGGTGATGGCGTCCCGGCGGGACCGGCCGGCGGCCTCCCGCTCGGCGACGGCGGCGCGCAGGGTGTCGTCGTCGGGGCGTTCGGCGGCGGTCACCGGCGCTCCGGCCACCACCAGGGTGATCTCTCCGCGCGGGTCGCCCTCGGTGGCCCACCGGGCCAACTCGCCGAGCGGGCGGCGGAGCACCTCCTCGTAGGTCTTGGTGAGTTCGCGGCAGAGCGCGGCCGGCCGGTCCGCACCGAATGCGTCGGCCAGGTCGGTGAGGGTCGCCCCGATCCGGTGCGGCGCCTCGAAGAAGACCAGGGTGCGCTCCTCGGCGGCGAGCGCGCGTAACCGGGACCGACGGCCGCCGGGGGTGCGGGGCAGGAAGCCCTCGAAGCAGAACCTGTCGCAGGGCAGCCCCGAGACGGCGAGCGCGGTGGTGACCGCGCTCGGCCCGGGGGCGACGGTGACCGGCGCCCCGACGTCCAACGCGGCACGGACCAGCCGGTAGCCGGGGTCGGAGACGCTCGGCATCCCACCGTCGGTGACAAGCGCCACCACGTACCCGGCGAGGATGGCCTCGACCAGCTCGGGGGTGCGCCGCTCCTCGTTGCCCTCGAAGTAGGAGACGATCCGACCGCCCGCGGTGAGGTCGAGATCGCGGGCCAGCCGGGTGAGTCGCCGGGTGTCCTCGGCGGCGACCACGTCGGCGCTGATCAGCACCTCCCGGAGCCGGGCCGAGGCGTCGGCGGGGTTGCCGAGCGGAGCACCGAGCAGGACCAGGCGCCCGACTTCGGACATTTCACCCACAGATTCGTCTCCTTCATTGACTGGGAATACCGCTATCGGGGACGACGGACGCCACCGGACACCTTGGCAGCCTACGATCGCCGGGTGACGAGTGCGTCGACAGCGCAGAGCCCGAGCGCCGATCCGGACAAGATGATCCAGGTGCAGGGTGAGCCCAGTGCCTCCCAGGAGCCGACGGCGCCGAGCGCCGAGGGCGGCGGGGTGGCCGCCGTGGTCCGGCGACGGTTCGCCACCGTCGACAGCCAGATCGATCGGTTCTCCTGGCTGGCCACGGCGGTGGTGGTGGCAATCGCCGCGATCGTGCGCTTCGTCGGGCTGTCCAGCCCGAAGGGCAAGATCTTCGACGAGACGTACTACGCCAAGGACGCCTACGGGCTGATCTCCCGGGGCGTGGAGTGGAACTACAAGGACAACGTCCCGTCGTACGTGGTGCACCCTCCGCTGGGCAAGTGGCTGATCGGCGTCGGCGAGTGGGCCTTCGGCTACCAGGACGCGGATTCCAGGGTCTCCGTCCCCGGGCACCTGATGACCACCGCGCCGGAGTTCGGCTGGCGCTTCTCGGCGGCCGTGATCGGCACGCTGTCGGTGCTGCTGCTGGTCCGCATCGGCCGGCGGATGTTCCGGTCCACGGTGCTCGGCTGCGCGGCTGGCCTGCTGCTCGCCCTGGACGGCTTCCACCTGGTGCTGTCCCGGGCGGCGCTGCTCGACATCTTCCTGCTCTTCTTCGTGCTGGCCGCGTTCGGCGCGCTGGTGCTCGATCGGGACGCCCGCCGTCGACGCTGGGCGCGGGCTCTTGACGACGGGCTCGATCCGAGCCAGCCGGGTCGCGCCGGCCGGCCGCCGACCGGTTGGCGCACCTGGCCGTGGTGGCGACTTGCGGCCGGGGTGCTGATCGGCTGCGCCTGCGCGGTCAAGTGGAGTGCCCTCTACTTCGTGCCGGCCTTCGCTCTGCTGGTGATCTTCTGGGAGGTCGGCGTCCGCCGCTCGGCGGGGGCCCGCCGGCCCTGGCGCGACACGCTCGTCGACGAGCTGCCCTGGCTGGTGCTCGCGGGCGTGCTCATGGTCGGCACCTACCTCGCCACCTGGTCGGGTTGGCTGCTCACCGACGACGGTTACTACCGACTCGCGTCGGCCTACCCGAGCGCCCCGCTCAGCGACCGCCCGGTGATCGGCCCGCTGATCAACCTCTTCGAGTACCACCGAGCGGCGTACGGCTTCCACGCCCAACTCGACGACGCGCACAAGTACCAGTCCTGGCCGTGGCAGTGGTTGCTGCTGGGTCGGCCGGTGGCGTTCCACTGGACCAACAACGGCACGTGCGGCGCGTCGAGCTGCGCCTCCGAGATCCTGCTGCTCGGCACTCCGCTGCTCTGGTGGTCGTTCCTGCCCGCCCTGGTGGCGCTGGTCTGGCTGGGTGTGGCCCGTCGGGACTGGCGGGCCGGCGCGATCCTGCTGACCGTGGCCGCCGGGCTGCTGCCGTGGTTCTGGTTCGCCCTCGACGGCCGGACGATGTTCTCGTTCTACGCCGCGCCGGCGGTGCCGTTCCTGGTGCTGGCCGTGGTGTACGTGCTGGGCGCGCTGATCGCACCCGACGGGGGTGACGTGGGGGCCGTGACGCCGCTGGTGCCAGGTGACCCGAGCTATGAGCGCCGACTGGTGGGCAGCATCGCGGCGGGGGCGTACGTGCTGCTGGTGGCGCTCTGCTTCGCGTACTTCTATCCGATCTTCGTCGGCAAGTGGATTCCGTACTCGGACTGGCTGTCGCGAATGTGGCTCGACGGTCGGTGGATATAAGCATCGCCAGGCGACGCGCCGCACAGCGCGACGGAAGAAGGGCCCGCACGCCGAGCGTGCGGGCCCTTCTGACGAAGACGCGCGCCCCGATCGCCTGCCACGGGGGAAGCGGGCGATTGGGGCGCGCATGAGAAGCTTAACCACCACGCACCACCGGCACAACGGGTCGACTTGGGTCAGATTTCCGACGGATGCCGGCCGGGCCGACACCTCCCCTCACACAGTTGACCGAGGGTGACCCGGCGTGGACCCTGAGCGCGGGCGCGGCCGGTCGGAGGTGGTCGCGGCTGGGCCGGAGCCGCCGCTTCCGCACGCCTGCACCCAAACGATCATCCAAAGTGGATCTCACTACACTGCGGATCGTGATCAACTTCAGACGATCGACGGCGGTCCTTCTCGGGCTGCTGGCGACCACCGCGCTCGCCGGGCCCGCCCCGGCCCGGGCCGACGAGGAGCCGGCGCCCGAGCCACCCCGGGTCGAGCTGGTGCTCGACGTCAGCGGGTCGATGCGCGCGGCCGACATCGACGGACGCACCCGGATCGCGGTCGCCCAGCAGGCCTTCAACGAGGTGGTGGACGCGCTACCCGAGGAGACACAGCTCGGCATCCGGGTGCTCGGTGCGACCTATCGCGGCAAGGACAAGAAGGTCGGTTGCCAGGACACACAGCAGATCGTGCCGGTCGGCCCGGTGGACCGCGCCGCGGCGAAGGCGGCGGTGGCGACGCTTCGACCGACCGGGTTCACCCCGGTGGGGCTGGCGCTGCGCTCCGCCGCACAGGACCTGGGCACCGGGTCCACCACCCGACGGATCGTGCTGATCACCGACGGCGAGGACACCTGCGCCCCGCCGGACCCGTGCGAGGTGGCCCGGGAACTGGCCGCCAGGGGCACCAGCCTGGTCGTCGACACCCTCGGCCTGGCCCCCGACGAGAAGGTCCGCCGGCAGCTGCTCTGCATCGCCGGCGCGACCGGTGGGACCTACACCGCCGCGCAGAGCGCCGAGGAGCTGACCGACCGGATCAAGCAGCTCGTCGAGCGGGCCGGCGACACGCACACCCGGGCACCGACGGTGGTGGGCGGCACGAGCGCGTGCGACTCGGCGCCACTCCTGGCCCCCGGCGTCTACGCCGACCGGGAGACGTTCTCCGAGCACCGCTACTACCGGGTGCCGATCCGCCCCGGGCAGGAGCTGCGGGCCTCGGTGAGCATGGCGCTGGACCGAGCCGTCAACCGCGACTACGGGGTGCTGCTGCGGGCCACCGCAGCCGACGGTCGGGAACTCGTCCGGGGCGCGGACGCCGGCAGCGGACGGGCCGACGTGCTCTCCGCCGGGCTGCGCTGGTCGGCCAGCGCCGACGACGAGGACGAGGCCGAGCCCGAGGAGAGCGCAGCGCCGGTCGTCGAGCCCACCACCGTCTGCCTGGTGGTGAGCAACTCGTTCGCCCCGCGTCCCGGGACCGCGGCGACCCCGGGCATGCCGCTCGAGTTGACCATCGACGTGGTCGCCGCCGCCCCCGCCCCGGACGGGCCGGACCTCGGCCGGGGCTGGGTGCTGCTCGCCCTGCTCACCGTCGCCGGGCTGATCACCGGCCTGCTCGCCGGCCTGCTCACCCGCTGGTGGGTCGCCACCTGGAGGGAGAACTGATGCGTACCGCACTGTTCCGGTCGATGGCGGCGCTGCTCGCCGTCGGCGGGGTGGCCCTGGTGCCCGCCGCGGCCGCCGCCGCGCCGACCCCCTCCCCGGGTGCCACGCCGGTGAACCGCGCCGGCACGTCGTTCCTCACCGCCACCCCCATCACCGCCGGGCAGCCGGTACGGGTGGACGCCTCGATCGGCGACCACCTCTACTGGTCGTTCCCGGCGGCGGCCGGCCAGGTGCACGAGATCACCGCCACCGTCACCTTCCCGAAGGGGCGCAGCGGCGGCTCCACGTGGACCGTGGACGTCTTCGACGGGCTTCGCCGACGCCAGGCGTGCACGGCGGGGGCACAGACCCCGACCGTGGACGCCAAGGCGTCGAACCTGACGCTGGGGTGCACGCTGCGCGAGGTACGACCGTGGGCCGAGCCCTGGTCCGCCGACCCGCTGCCCGGCACGTACGTCATCCGGCTCTCCGTGATCGACCTACCGGAGCCGGATCTGGGCGCGCCGATCGACGTCGACCTGCTGGTCGGCACCGTCGCCGACCGGGGCTCCTCGGCTGACGACGGCGAGCTGGCCGCGCCGCTGGTGCCGAACACCAAGGCCGGCACGGTGCTCAACGCCGTACCCCCGGTGGAGGCGGACGCCGACGACGAGGCCGGCTCGCTGACGGACTGGCTGCCGGACCTCGGCTCGCGCTGGGTCTGGACCGGCATCGGTGGAGCGCTCGCCGCGGTGGCTGGCGTGTTCGGCTTCGCGGTGACCCGGCGCCCTCGACGTCGCTGAGCGACAGACGAGGTCGACGACGAGGCGGCGGCGCCCGCCGGCCGGGCGTGAAGGAGACCACGATGCGCGTGATCGGTC
>NZ_JBSGIV010000080.1:0-25872 GCF_053605225.1 Micromonospora sp. NPDC003944 | reverse complement strand
CTTCATGTCTCGGCCGCAGGAAATCGACGCTGCGAAATCGGCCGATGATGTCCGCCGTCAACACCCCGATATGACGGCACCGGTCAGTTGTTCGGCGGGGAGAGCCACCGGGTGCCCGACCCGTTCCTGGTGATGGCGACCCAGAACCCGATCGAGCAGGAGGGCGTCTACCCGCTGCCGGAGGCACAACGGGACCGCTTCCTCATGAAGATCGTGGTGGGCTACCCGACCGACGCGGAGGAACGGGAGATCGTCTACCGGATGGGTGTGGCCGCGCCCGAGCCGACCGCGGTGTTCGACACGCCGGAGCTGATCGCCCTGCAACGCAAGGCGGACCAGGTCTTCGTCCACAACGCCCTGGTCGACTACGCGGTCCGGTTGGTGCTGGCCACCCGCGCCCCGGCCGAGCACGGCATGCCCGACGTGGCGCAGCTGATCCAGTACGGGGCCAGTCCGCGCGCCTCGCTGGGGCTGGTCCGGGCGACCCGTGCCCTGGCGCTGCTGCGCGGGCGTGACTACGCGCTGCCGCAGGACGTGCAGGACATCGCACCGGACATTCTGCGGCACCGGTTGGTGCTCAGCTACGACGCGCTCGCCGACGACGTGCCCGCCGACCACATCGTGCAGCGGGTGATGTCGACGATCCCGCTCCCGGCGGTCGCTCCCCGCCAGCAGGCCACCCCGCCACCGACCGCGCCGCCGCCGGGCGCAGGCTGGCCCGGGCAGCGGCCGTGACCTCACCCACCCCTCGTCCCGCCCCCCTCGCCGACCGGAGCGAGGCCGTGCTGTCCCGGCTCCAACTACTTGTCACCCGCAAGCTCGACGGTCTGCTCCAGGGCGACTACGCCGGCCTGCTACCCGGGCCGGGCAGTGAGGCGGGGGAGTCCCGGGAGTACCGCCCCGGCGACGACGTACGCCGGATGGACTGGCCGGTCACCGCCCGGACCACCACGCCCCACGTGCGGCGTACGGTGGCCGACCGGGAGTTGGAGACCTGGCTCGCGCTCGACCTCTCCGCGAGCCTGGACTTCGGTACGGGGCAGTGGCTCAAACGGGAGGTCGTGGTCGCCGCCGCGGCCGCCATCACCCACCTGACCGTGCGCGGGGGTAACCGGATCGGCGCCGTGATCGGCACCGGCGGCGGGGTGTCCGCGCCGGCCCGACGGTGGCGGGGCGGGCCACCGCCGGTCGGGCCCGGGGTGCTCACCCGGCTGCCGGCCCGCTCCGGTCGCAAGGAGGCGCAGGGCCTGCTGCGTGCAGTCGCCGGCACCTCCATCCAGCCCGGCCGTGGTGACCTGGGGGCCCTGATCGAGATGCTCAACCGTCCGCCCCGCCGTCGCGGGGTGGTCGTGGTGGTCTCGGACTTCCTCGCCCCGCCGGAGCAGTGGGCCCGGCCGATGCGCAAACTGCGCGTCCGCCATGACGTGCTGGCGATCGAGGTGGTCGACCCGCGTGAACTGGAGCTACCCGATGTGGGCGTGCTGCCGGTGGTCGACCCGGAGAGCGGTGAGCTGCACGAGGTGCAGACCGCCGACCCGCGGCTGCGGCAGCGCTACGCCGAGGCCGCCACCGCCCAACGGGCCACGATCGCCGCCGCCCTGCGCGGCGCCGGCGCGGCCCACCTGCGTCTGCGTACCGACCGAGACTGGCTGCTGGACATGGTGCGATTCGTGGCCGCGCAGCGGCACGCGCGTACCCGGGGGACGACACGATGATCCGTTTTCTGCAACCGTGGTGGCTGCTGGCCGTGCTGCCGGTCCTCGCTCTCGCCGCGTTCTACGTCTGGCGGCAGTTGCACCGCCGGGCGTACGCGATGCGGTTCACCAATGTGGACCTGCTGCGTACGGTCGCGCCGAAGGGCCTGGGCTGGCGGCGGCACGTGCCGGCGACCGCGTTTCTGCTGTGCCTGCTGGTGCTCGCCACCGCGTTGGCCCGGCCCGCGGTGGACACGAAGGAGCCGCTGGAGCGGGCCACCGTGATGCTCGCCATCGACGTGTCGTTGTCGATGCAGGCCGACGACGTGGCACCGAACCGGCTGGAGGCGGCTCAGGAGGCGGCCAAGCAGTTCGTCGCCGAGCTGCCGGAAAGCTACAACCTGGGCCTGGTGTCGTTTGCCAAGGCGGCAAACGTGCTGGTGCCGCCGGGCAAGGACCGGGACGCGGTGACAAGCGCCATCGACGGGTTGGTGCTGGCGGAGGCGACCGCCACCGGTGAGGCGGTGTTCACCTGCCTGGAGGCGATCCGGTCGGTGCCGGCCGACGGGGCGGCGGGTATTCCGCCGGCTCGGATCGTGCTGCTCTCGGACGGTTTCCGGACGTCGGGTCGGGCGGTGGAGGAGGCGGCGGCGGCCGCCCAGGCGGCGAACGTTCCGGTGTCCACGATCGCCTTCGGCACCGACACCGGTCAGGTCGACATCGGCGGGCAGTTGCAGCGGGTGCCGGTGGACCGGTTGGCGCTCGCCGAGCTAGCCGAGACCACCGAGGGTTACTTCTACGAGGCGGCCTCGGTGAGCGAGTTGAAGCAGGTCTACCAGGACATGGGCAGCTCGATCGGGTTCCGTACCGAGCCGCGGGAGGTGACCCAGTGGTACGCCGGGGTGGCGTTGCTGCTGGCGCTCTGCGCCGGGGCGTTCAGTCTGCTCTGGTCGTCCCGGATGCTGTGAGGCGGTGCGCCGGCGGCGGTCAGTGACCGCCGCCGGCGAGGACGAAGACGATGGCCACCCAGACGGCGGCGAGGGTGAAGCCCAGCGGGGCGACGTAGCGGCTCATGGACGGCTCCGGGTGGCGGCTGGACGGTCCGCGTGCTGGGGGCGGACCGCAGGGGGTGGGGACGCGCACACGAAGTCGTGACCGGGAGGCTCCCGGCGACCGCCCGGAACGCGGGCGGCGCGGCACACTCACCTCGACGGGTGCCGAGGTGGCGGGGGGAGCGGAGCGGGGTCAGCTCACCAGACTGAGTCGTGGCTCAGCGGGTCTGACCATCGGCCCGGCCACGACTGGGAGGATCGCTATCTCGCACAGCGATCACCTCCTGCAAGTCGGGCCGGCCGGAACGTCGATGATCGTACACCTGCGGTACCGCCGGAACGCACTCGGCCGACCGGCCCGAGACCCCTCCACCGCCCGGTTGCCGACGCCGTGCGGCACCCGCCCGTACGCCTCGACTCGGCTGCCCCACCCGCACGACCGTGACCAGCACCGCCGCGAACAACGGCAGCCAGCAGCAGCGGGCCAACACCCAGCCCGGGTCGTCCGGGACGGTGTGCAGACCGGGCAGGGTCAGCCCGCTGCGGGCGGTGAGCGCGGTCACCGCCACCAGGACCGGCTGGTGCCACAGGTAGACCCGGACGGCGTACCTGTTCACCTCGGTCACCGCCCGGCCCGGCAGCGGGCGGGTCAGCAGCCGTCGCAGTGCCGGTAGCGCCAGCAGCCCCAGCCCGACCTGGGCGACCGCCAGCGCCACGACCAGCAGCGACGGCGGGTTCAGGTTGGACACCCCGGCCCCGGGTACGCCGACCGCGCTCACCGGGTAGCCCAGCGCCAGCAGCGCCGCAAGCGCGACCGCCGCACCGGCCGCCAACGCGCCGCCCACCCGCCGGCCGTCCAGCCGCCCGTCGGCGTGCGCCACACCCAGCAGGTACGGCACCGACCAGGCCGCGAGCACGGTGACCGGGGGCAGGTCGGTGTCGGCCGGCAGCAGGCGGACGGCCAGGTCGGCGGCGGCGACCACGACCACCGCAGGTGCGACGCACCGCGCCACCCCCCACCGGCGTACGGCGGCGCGCAGCGGGCCGGTCACCGCGACCAGGGCCACCAGCGGCAGCAGGAACCACAGCGGGCTGACCGCGAGCCGCAGCGCGACGGCGAGCGTGTCGTCCGAGGTGGCGACGACGGTGGCGGCGAGTAGCACGGCCGCCCCCACCCCGAGCAGCGCCACCGCGGGCAGCAGCAGCCGACGCAGCCGACCGGCAAGCCACCCGCCAGCCCCGCCCGGGTGGCGGGCCAGCGACCGGGTCGAGCCGAACCCGGCGGTGAAGAAGAACAGGCCGAGCGTCTGCAACACCCAGGTCGCCGGGGCCAGGTCGGGCAGGGCGGTCAGCGGGCTGGCCTGGTGCAGCCCACCGTCGCCGGTCGACACCAGCCCGGTGACCAGCCAGTGCCCCAGCACCACCCCACCGATGGCGTACGCCCGCAGCGCGTCGACGGCACGGTCCCGGCTCACCTGGCGTCCCCGATCCGGTCGGCGTCGACGTCGCCGAGCACGACCGTCGCCACCGCGACCAGCGCGGCGCTGCCCGGCGCGAGGTAGCCGTCGTGGCCCGCCACCCCACCCACCGGCAGGGGTCGGGCGCCGAACGCCGGGTCGCCGGGTCGCCGGCCGAAGCCCAGGCCGGGCAGCCGCACCTGCGGCACCCGGCGGATCCAGTCGGTCGGCGCCTCGGCCGCCCAGAACCGCCGCCCACCGGGCAGGTCGTCGGCGCGCTGCACCCCGGCGCCGACGCCGCCCAGGCTGACCACGTCGGTGACCTGGGCCGGGGCGTCCGCCGCCGCGAGCGACACCACGAGAGCGCCGTAGCTGTGCCCGACCAGCGTGATCGTCGCCGCCGGACGCCGCCCGGCCAGCTCCCGCAGCAGCGGGGCGAGCCCCGCCACGCCGCGCCGGGCGCTGACGGCACCGGCGGCGGTCAACACCCCGTCGGGCGGGTCGTAGCCGAGCCAGGCCAGCACCGCGACCCGCGCCCTCGGGTCGGTCGCCCGCAGCTCCCGGTAGAGCTGCCCGGCCTGCACCGCCGGCGCCCGCCGGGCCACCCCGCCCAACCCCCGGTCGAAGTCGGCGAGCGTGCTGCCGACCCCCGGCACCAGCACCGCGATCCGGTCCGCGTCGGCGAGGTCACCAAGCACCTCGACCGCGCGGCCGTCACCGCGCTCGTCGAAGAGCAGGAACCGGCGTCCGTGGGCCGCCCAGTCCGCGTACGGGGGGCCGGCCGCGCGCATCGCCGCCGCCACCACCGGGTACGCCTCGACGAACCCCGCCGCCGTGGCTGGCTCGGGTCGGGTGGGCAGGACCAGGTTCACGCCGAGCAGTACGGCCATCGCCACCCGGCTGGCACCTCGTCGTCGCATCACGTTCTCCCTCCGGAAAGTCGTCCGGAGGGAGGGTGCGCCCGGGGGTGGGGCCGGGTCGTCATCCCGCAGAGCCGTTCGGTGGCTGGCTCTGCGGGGCTACTCGCCGGCGGCCACCAGACCCGTCTCGTACGCCAGCACCACGGCCTGGGCCCGGTCGCGCAGGCCCAGCTTGGCCAGGATCCGCCCGACGTGCGTCTTCACGGTCTGCTCGGCCACCACCAGGTCACCCGCGATCTCCGCGTTGTTGCGGCCCCGGGCGATCAGCCGCAGCACCTCGGTCTCGCGGGGGGTGAGCCCGGCCAGGTCGGTGGGGCGCGGGCGGCGGCGGTCCGGCCGGGCCGCGAACTCGGCGATCAACCGGCGGGTGACCGCCGGGGCGAGCAGCGCGTCCCCGGCCGCCACCACCCGCACCGCCTGCACCAGGTCGGCCGCCGGGGCGTCCTTGAGCAGGAACCCGCTGGCCCCGGCGCGCAGCGCCTCGTACACGTAGTCGTCCAGGTCGAAGGTGGTGAGGATGAGCACCCGGGGTCGCTGCGCCGACCGGTCACCGAGCAGCCTGCGGGTGGCCTCCAGCCCGTCCATCACCGGCATCCGCACATCCATCAGCACCACGTCCGGGTCGAGGTGGCGGGCGGCGGACACCGCCTGCTCCCCGTCGGCGGCGTCCCCCACCACCAGCAGGTCCGGTTGGGCGGCGAGCAGCGCGCCGAACCCCTGCCGGACCATCGCCTGGTCGTCGGCGATCAGCACCCGGATCATCGGTCCCCGTCCTGCGCGTCGTACGGCAACTCGGCCGCCACCGCGTAACCCCCGTCGGGCAGCGGCCCGGCGGTGAACGTACCGCCAAGCGAGGTGGCCCGCTCCCGCATGCCGGTCAGCCCGTGCCCGGAGTTCGCCTCGCCCGGCCGGGAGCCCGCCTCGGCGGGTGGCGCGTTCTGTACGCGTACCCCCAGGCCGGACGGACCGACGCGGACGGTGACCCGCACCGCGGCGCCGGCCGCGTGGCGGGCCGCGTTGGCCAGGCCCTCCTGCACGATGCGGTACGCGGCCAGCCCCACCGGCGCGGGCACCCGGTCGTCGTGCGCCGGCTCGGCGGCCAGGGTCACCGGCAGCCCGGCGCGGCGGGCCGCGTCCACCATCGCGGCCAGGTCGGTCAGGTTCGGTTGCGGGGCGGTCTGCGGGTCGCTCGTCTCGCTGCGCAGCACCCCCAGCAGCCGACGCATGTCGGTCAGCGCGTCGCGGGCCGACGCGGCGATGGCGACGAACTCCGCGGCTGCCGGGGCCGGCACGTCCGTCAGCCGGTACGGGGCGGTCTCCGCTTGCACCGCGATGAGCGACATGTGGTGGGCCACCACGTCGTGCAGTTCCCGGGCGATCCGGGTGCGTTCCTCAAGCACCGCGCGGCGTTCCTGCTCACGTTCGCTCAGCTCGGTCTGCGCGGCAAGCGCGTGCCGGGACAGCCGGTTGCGTCGGATCAGGTCGCCGGCGATCGCCAGCGCGCCGAGCAGGAGCAGGACCGGGACCCGGTTGTTGGGGTGCACCAGGGCGAACACCGGCACCGTGCTGATCGTCACCACCCAGGCCAGCACCGGACGGTCGACCCGCGCGAGGACCACCGCGACCACCGCGACCGACCCGAGGGCCAGCGGCGGGGTCCATGGCCAGGACCTGTCGGCGGGTGCGTTGAACGTGCAGGTCAGCAGGGCCAGTACCGTCAGCCGCCAGGCCAGCAGCGGACGCCGGGGCAGCGCCAGCAGCGGCGCCACGGTCATCGCCGCGAACAGCACCGCGACCGGCAGCCTCAGGCCCCACTCGCTCTCCACGCTCAGCGTGATCAGGAAGAGGCCGAGGACGGCGAGCAGACCGACCGGGGCGGCGTACGGGGCCACCCGGGGCCACCGGGCCAGCAGCGGCCGTTCGGGCCTCGCGTCCGGGCCCAGCAGGGTCTGCCGCAGGGCCCGTAGGGCCACCGCGATCGGATGCCGGTTCACCACCCGGAGGCTACGGGCCGACCCCGTCACGAGGCGTGCCACCAGGGGTTGATCCCGGTGTCGTACCACGGTGTGACGCGTCTCCCGTTAGCGCTTACCTGCCGGTAACGCCTAGGCTTTCGCGCGTCCGTGCTGACCATTCGCAAGGGGGAACAGTGGCTCGCACCGTGCTGGTGACCGGGGGCAACCGGGGGATCGGCCTGGCCATCGCGCAGGCTTTCGCCAAGCAGGGCGACCGGGTGGCGGTCACCCACCGCAGCGGCGAGCCGCCGGAAGGGCTGTTCGGCGTCCGCGCCGACGTCACCGACGCCGCCTCGATCGACGCCGCGTTCACCGCCGTCGAGGCCGAGTTGGGGCCGGTCGAGGTGCTTGTCGCAAACGCCGGCATGACCGCCGACACGCTGCTGCTGCGGATGACCGAGGAGCAGTTCACCGACGTGGTGGACACCAACCTCACCGGCGCGTTCCGGGTCGCGAAGCGGGCCTCCGGCAAGATGCTCCGCGCCAAGTGGGGTCGCATGATCTTCATCTCCTCGGTGGTCGGGCTCGCCGGCGGCGCGGGGCAGGTCAACTACGCCGCAAGCAAGGCCGGCCTCGTCGGCGTCGCCCGCTCGATCACCCGGGAGATGGGCAGCCGCAACATCACCGCGAACGTGGTGGCGCCCGGCTTCGTCGACACCGACATGACCGCCGGCCTCACCGACGACCGCAAGGCGGAGCTCCTCAAGTCCATTCCGGCCGGCCGGATGGCCAGCCCGGACGAGGTCGCCGACGTGGTCACCTGGCTGGCCTCGGACAGCGCCGGCTACGTCTCCGGCGCCGTCATCCCGGTCGACGGCGGCCTCGGCATGGGCCACTGACCCCCCACCTACGTACGGAGGAACCCACGGATGTCCGGACTGCTCGCCGGTAAGCGACTGCTCGTCACCGGAGTCATCACCGACGCCTCGATCGCCTTCTCGGTGGCGAAGCTCGCCCAGGAGAACGGCGCGCAGGTCGTCCTCACCGGCTTCGGCCGGATGTCCCTGGTCGAGCGGATCGCCAAGCGGCTGCCCGAGCCCGCGCCGGTCATCGAGGTGGACGTCACCAACACCGAGCACCTGGCCAGCCTCGCCGACCGGGTCCGCGAACACGTCGACGGCCTCGACGGCGTCGTGCACTCCATCGGCTTCGCCCCGCAGAGCTGCCTCGGCGGCGGCTTCCTCGACGCGCCCTGGGAGGACGTGGCGACCGCCCTGCACGTCTCCACCTTCTCGTACAAGTCCCTCGCGATGGCGGCGCTGCCGCTGATGTCGCCCGGCGGCGCGGTGGTCGGCCTGACCTTCGACGCGACGAAGGCGTGGCCGGTCTACGACTGGATGGGTGTGGCCAAGGCCGGCCTGGAGTCCGCGTCCCGCTACCTGGCGCTGCACCTGGGCAAGCAGGGCATCCGCAGCAACCTGGTGGCCGCCGGGCCGCTGCGCACCATCGCCGCGAAGTCGATCCCCGGCTTCGACCAGTTCGAGGGAGCCTGGGTCGAGCGGGCCCCGCTGGGCTGGGACCTCAACGACCAGGAGCCCGCCGCGAAGGCCTGCCTGGCACTGCTCTCCGACTGGTTCCCGGCCACCACCGGCGAGATCGTCCACGTCGACGGCGGCTACCACGCCATCGGTTCCTGACGCTCCCCGCGGCGCTCCCTGGCCACCGTCCGCGTGACCCACACGTCCGGACCAGGGGGCGTCGCCGGGACGTCCCGGCCGAGGGGCAAGAATGACCCCATGTCGTACGACGCGGTGGTGCTGGTGTCCTTCGGTGGGCCCGAACGGCCCGAGGACGTGATGCCGTTCCTGCAGAACGTGACCCGGGGCCGGGGTGTGCCGCCCGAACGGCTGGCCGAGGTCGCCGAGCACTACCAGCACTTCGGTGGGGTGTCGCCGATCAACCAGCAGTGCCGGGACCTGCTGGCCGCGGTCCGCGCCGACTTCGCCGCGCACGGTGTCGACCTGCCGATCTACTGGGGCAACCGCAACTGGGACCCGATGCTCGCCGACACCGTGACGCAGATGCGCGACGACGGGGTTACCCGGGCGCTGGCCTTCGTCACCAGCGCGTACGGCGGCTACTCGTCCTGCCGGCAGTACCAGGAGGACATCGCCGCCGCGCGGGCCGCCGTCGGCCCGGACGCCCCGGTCATCGAGAAGCTGCGTCAGTTCTGGGACCAACCCGGCTTCGTCGAGCCGCACGTCGACGCGGTCCGGGTGGCCCTGGGCCAGCTCGACCCGGCGTTGCGGGACACCACGAGGCTTGTCTTCACCGCCCACTCCATCCCCAGCTCGATGGCGGCGAACGCCGGCCCGCACGGCGGCCGGTACGAGGCGCAGCTGCACGAGACCGCCCGGCTCGTCGCCGCGGCCGCCGCACCCGACCTGGGGTACGACCTGGTCTGGCAGAGCCGCTCCGGCCCCCCGCAGGTGCCGTGGCTGGAACCGGACATCAACGACCACCTGGCCGCCCTCGCCCAGCGCGGCACCACCGCAGTGGTGGTCAGCCCGATCGGGTTCGTCTCCGACCACCTGGAGGTCGTGTGGGACCTGGACACCGAAGCGCTGGAGACGGCGAAGCAGCTCGGCCTGGACTTCGTCCGGGCCGGCACGCCGGGCACCGACCCGCGCTTCGTGAGTATGGTGCGTGAGCTGGTCACCGAGCGGACCGACCCGGACGGCGCGCAGCGGCGCCGCCGCCTGGGAGAGCTGCCCATGTGGGACACCTGTCCCACCGTCTGTTGCGTGCCGACCCGACGCCCGACGACTGCTGGGGGAACCGATGCATGACCGTAAGCCCGTGCAGAGTTGGCTGACCGACATGGACGGCGTGCTCGTGCACGAGGGCCAACCGGTGCCCGGAGCGCCCGAGTTCATCAACCGGATGCGCGCCTCCGGCAAACCGTTCCTGGTGCTGACCAACAACTCGATCTACACCCCTCGGGACCTGACGGCCCGGCTCAGCCGGATGGGGCTGGACGTGCCGGAGGAGTCGATCTGGTCCTCGGCCCTGGCCACCGGCCAGTTCCTCGCCGACCAACGGCCGGGCGGCACCGCGTACGTCATCGGTGAGGCCGGGCTGACCACGGCCCTGCACGCGGTCGGCTACGTGCTGACCGACTTCGCCCCCGACTACGTGGTGCTCGGCGAAACCCGCACCTACAGCTTCGAGGCGATCACCAAGGCCGTCCGGCTGATCAACGACGGCGCCCGGTTCATCTGCACCAACCCCGACGTGACCGGCCCGTCCGTGGAGGGCGCGCTACCCGCCGCCGGCTCGGTCGCCGCCATGATCTCCAAGGCGACCGGGGTCGAGCCGTACTTCGTCGGCAAGCCCAACCCGATGATGATGCGCTCGGCGCTCAACACCATCAACGCGCACTCGGAGAGCACCGCGATGATCGGCGACCGGATGGACACCGACATCCTCTGCGGCCTGGAGGCCGGGCTGGAGACGATCCTGGTGCTCACCGGCATCAGCAGCCGCACCGAGGCGGAACGCTACCCGTACCGCCCGTCCCGGATCGTCAACTCGGTAGCGGACCTGCTCGACGAGATCTGACCAGTTCGCACGGCCCCACCCCGCCCTACCTCGCCCGCCCTGCCCCGCCCTGCCCCGCCCCGCCCCGCCCCGCCCCGCGATCTTGCACTTTCTGTCGCGACACAAAGGGCATTGATTCTCATATCGACAACCGAAACTGCAAGATCGACGTGGCGGCCGGTGTGGGCTCGTGCTCGGGCTCGTGCTCGTGGAGGGGCCGGGTCAGGGGCGCAGTGGGGCGTTGCAGGCGGCCACCAGAGCCTGCCGGCACGCCGCGGTGAGCGGACGAAGCGCGGCGTCGCGCTGCTGGGCCTCGTAGTTGTTGATCGCGCCCCCGGGGGCGGCGTGCCCGGCCAGCGCGAGCACCCGGTCGAGCACCGCGGCTCGGGCGAAGAGCCGACGGGCCCGCGGGTCGAAGCCCGGTGGCAGGTCGGTGGCGCCGTCGGGGCGGCGCAGCGCGGCAAGTGCGCCGGCCAGCTCGGGCCGCCACTGGGCCACGTCGAGGCGGGTCAGAGCGGCGGTCGTCTCGGCGAGCGCAGCGGCCAGTTCGGCCTCCGCTTCGGCGGCGCCGGGCAACGAGAGGGAGGCGGCGGGGGCGTTGGCGGGCAGCGGGTACACCCGCCACAACACCGTCTCGAAACAGTCCCCCGAGCCGGAGGTGTGCGAGCGTACCTCCGGGATCAACCCGAGCCCACCGGCCACCACCGCCTCGCCCGCGACAAGCGCCGCACCGGCGAAGTCGCCGGGGCCGGGCAGACCCCGAGGGTCGCCGGGCGCGGGCAGCACCAGGCGGATCTCGTCCGGGGAGAGCTTGGCCAGGGTGGGCAGCGCGGCGCCCAGCGGGACGTCGGTCCAGGTGCCGGGGGCGTCCGCGACGAGGTGCTCCTCGTCGCCGGCGATGGCGTCGGCGACTTCGTCGTACGGCACCAACCCGGCACGCCACGCGCGCACCCAGGCAACGAACCGGCTCGACCGGCGCGGCGCGAGTGTGGCCGCGCCCGTTGCGGGGGTGGACATGCCGAAAGGGTACGTGGTCACCACCGGCCGTGTCTCGACTGCCGCTCCGGCCGCCCGCCCTGCCCCGAACTGCTCTCTTCACCCCATTCCCTTTCCCCGCCCCGCCCCGCACCCCGCCCGCACCGTCGTTCGCCCCCCGTTGGCGTCGATCATGGAGTTGTGGTGGGCGAAACTCGGTAATTGCGACGGTTTGTAGGGCACCACAACTCCATGATCGACGAGGCGAGGGCAGGCCAGGGCGGGGGCAGGTCAGGGCGGGGGCAGGTCGGGACTGTGTGGGCGGCACCGGGGCCGGGTTTGGTGGGGAGGCTGGGGGCGGTGTGTCGGGAGGTGGGGTGGGAGTCGGGGAGTTAGCGTGATCGACATGGCGGGGCGATACGGCGAGGACGTGTTGGCGGGGGACTGGCGACGGCGGAAGGTCACCCCCGAGGTGGACGCCGAACCGGACCTCGTGGTGGAGGACGCCGACTCGGGGTTCTGCGGCGCGGTGGTCGGCTTCGAGGCCGGCGCGGTGGTGCTGGAGGACCGGCACGGCAAACGGCGCAACTTCCCGTTGCTGCCGGCGGCGTTCCTGCTCGACGGTAGCCCGGTCACCCTGCGCCGGCCGACCCGCGCGCCGGTGCCGGCGGCCCGTCGACGGACGGCATCCGGCTCGGTGGCCGTGGACAACGTCCGGGCGCAGGTCGCCAAGGCGAGTCGGATCTGGGTGGAGGGCATCCACGACGCCGCGCTGGTCGAGCGGATCTGGGGTGACGACCTGCGCATCGAGGGCGTCGTCGTGGAGCCGTTGGACGGCATCGACGACCTCGACGCCGACGTACGCGACTTCGGCCCCGCCCCGACCCGACGACTCGGCGTCCTCGTCGACCACCTGGTGCCGGGCAGCAAGGAGAGCCGCATCGTGGCCCGGGTGACGTCGCCGTACGTGCTGGTGACCGGCCATCCTTACGTGGACGTGTGGCAGGCGGTCAAGCCGACTGCGCTGGGTATCACGGCGTGGCCGGTGGTGCCGCCGGGGCGACCCTGGAAGGAAGGGGTCTGCGCGGCCCTCGGAGTGGCCGAGCCGGCCGACATGTGGCGACACATCCTGTCCCGGGTGAACAGCTTCGCCGACGTGGAGACCCCACTGATCAACGCCATGGAACGTCTCATCGACTTCGTCACCGAGCCAGCCTGACCCGCCGCCGCCGCCGCCGCGCCGCCCGCCCCGCCCCGCCGCCCCGCCGCCCGCCCGCCCTGCCCGCTGCCCGCCCCGCCCGTCACCCGGCCACCGCCCCGCCCTCGCCCAAGATCCGCGCAGTTTCCCCGCTGTTGCTGCCTCGCGGCGGCGGGAGGCAGCAACATCCCCGATGTTGCGCGGATCTTGTGGGTGCGACAGTGCGGGGTGCGGCAGTGCGGGGTGGGTGTAGCAGGGCGGGGCGTGGCGCGGGATCGTGCGGGCAGGGCAGGGCGAGGCAGGGCGGGGCAGGGCGGGGCAGGGCGGGTGGCCGTCAGGGCTCCTGGTCGGGGGTGCGGCTGTAGACGAAGGTGGCGATGTCCAGCGCCACCGCTGCGCCCTGCTCGTCGCGGCGGACCGTGAGGATCTCGCCGTCCTGCCCACCGGCCCGACCTCGCCAGCGGTCCGGACCTTCGGGGACGAATCGGAGGTTGGGTGCGCCGACCGGGCCGGCGAGCAGGTTGCCGTCGGTGTCCGCGTACACCTCGATTGTCGTGCCCATCCACCACCAGCGGCCGGTCAGCTCGGCGAGTTCGGCGGACGGCGGGGCGGCCGCCGGCCGCCAGGGGGTGACCGGCGTGGGTTCGGCGTCGAGCACCATGGTGAGCAGTTGCCGCCCGAGGGCGCCGAGGTACACCCCTCGCAGGGTGTACGCGTTGACCAGGCCGACCACTGCGGTGCGGCTGGGTCGGTGTACGGCCAGCGAGGCGCCGTAGCCGGGCATCGAGCCGCCGTGTCCGACGTACACCCGGTTGCCGTCCCGGAAGAGTTCCAGCCCGAGACCGTGCCCGTGGGTCCAGGCCTCGTGGTCGCTGATGACGACGGGTGAGCACATCTCGGTCAGGGTCTCGGGGGCCAGCACCGAGGGGTCGGGGTCGGCAAGGAACGCGGCCCAGTGGCTCAGGTCCTCGATCGTCGACCAGAGTTGCCCGGCGGGGGCCATGGCGCCGGTGTCGGTGCGGGGTTCCTCGCGGAGGGTGTCGTACCAGGGGTGGACGACGTAACCGCGGGCGTACGGCTCGGTGGCCGCGTAGGTGGTGCGGCGCAGGCCCAGCGGGGTGAGGACCCGTTCGTCGAGGAGGTCGGCCCAGGGTGTCCCGGTGAGTCGTTCGAGCAGTCCGCCGAGCAGTCCGTACGCCAGATTGGAGTAGTGGTACGTGCGGTGCGGCGGATAGGCGATCTTGTCGGCGTCGACGTCGGCGAGCAGGGTGGTCAGGTCGACGCCGGCCGCTCGCTCCCACCAGTCGCCCTCGGGTTCGCGCTGGAGGCCGCTGGCGTGGGCGAGCAGTTGGCGCAGGGTGAGCGCACCCACGCCGGTGCCCGGCAGGTGCTGCTCCAGCGGGTCGTCGAGGGTCAGCCGGCCGGCGTCGCGCAGTTGCAGGATCAGGGTGGCGGTCATCGTCTTGCTGATCGAGCCCAGCCGGTACTGCAGGTCGACGTCCGGGCGGGGGTGTTCACCGGCGGTGGCCACGTGCACCAGCGCGCCGTCGCGGACGACACCCAGCACCAGCGACGGGACGTGACCGTCGGCCTGTGCCTGGGCGACCCGGGTGTCGATCTGTCGGACGGTCTCGGGTAGCAGGGTCAACGGGATCTCCTCGGGTCGGGCCGCCGATTCGTGGTGGTTTGGCGGGCCGGAAAGGGTCCCGCCGAGCCTACTGATCTTCGCGGGGAGGTCGCGCGTGCATGTGCGTGTCACGATCGTGGTGTGGACGCCGTGGTGTGGATCGTTGTGGGTGTGCTGCTGGCCGTCGCCGAGATCTTCACGACGACGCTGTTTCTGATCATGTTCGGGGCCGGTGCGTTCGCCGCCGCCGGTGCGGCTGCCCTCGGCGCGCCGGTCGCCGTGCAGGCGTTGGTCTTCGCGGTGGTGTCGGCGTTGAGCCTGGTGGTGGTCCGACCGGTCATCCGGCGGCACAGCCGCTCCGCGCTGGAGAGCGGCGAGCAGGCGTTCGGCGTGGAGGCCATCGAGGGCTCCACGGCGCTGGTGCTGGAACGGGTGGACGCCGAGCAGGGGCTGGTCAAGATCGACGGTGAGTTGTGGAGCGCCCGGTCGTACGACACGACACAGGTCTACGACCCCGGTCAACGGGTTCGGGTGATAAAGGTCCGGGGCGCGACCGCCCTGGTGTGGCAGGACGATGTTTCTTCCGCCGGCGAGCTGCCGGAATCGAGAGGGTGAACGGGATGACGTTTCTCGGGGTGGTGGTGATCGCGGTGGCGCTGATCGCCGTGATAACGCTGGCCAAGGCGGTACGGATCGTGCCGCAGCAGCGCCAGGACGTGGTGGAACGGCTCGGCAAGTACAAGCGCACCCTCAGCCCCGGCCTCAACCTGCTGGTGCCGTTCATCGACGCCGTCCGTACCAAGGTCGACATGCGGGAGCAGGTGGTCAGCTTCCCGCCGCAGCCGGTGATCACGTCGGACAACCTGGTGGTCTCGATCGACACGGTTCTCTACTTCAAGGTCGTCGACTCGGTCCGCGCGACCTACGAGATCTCCAGCTTCCTCCAGGCCATCGAGCAGTTGACCGTCACCACGTTGCGTAACGTGATCGGCTCACTGGACCTGGAGCGGGCGCTGACCAGCCGCGACGAGATCAACCGGCACCTGTCGGGTGTGCTTGACGAGACCACCGGCCGCTGGGGCATCAAGGTGACCCGGGTCGAGATCAAGGCGATCGAGCCGCCGGCAAGCATCCGCGACTCGATGGAGAAGCAGATGCGCGCCGAACGGGACCGCCGCGCGGCGATCCTGACCGCCGAGGGTCACAAGCAGTCACAGATCCTCACCGCAGAGGGTGAGAAGCAGTCGGCGGTGCTGCGGGCCGACGGTGACCGGCAGGCCCGCATCCTGCAGGCCGAGGGTCAGGCGAAGGCGATCCGGACGGTCTTTGACGCGATCCACCAGGCCAACCCGAGCCAGAAGGTGCTCGCCTACCAGTACCTGCAGGCTCTGCCGCAGATCGCCCAGGGCAGCGCCAACAAGGTCTGGATCGTTCCGGCCGAGTTGACCAAGGCCCTGGAGGGGATGGGTGGCGCGCTTGGCGGGCTGAGCCAGATGGTGGGGGACCTGCCCGCGCCGGAGGCCGCGGACCACGCGAGCCAGGTCGAGCGCGAGGCCGCGGAGGCGGCGCAGGCGGCCGCGGACGCCGCCCAGCAGATCCACGACGAGGTACGCGTCGCCGAGGCGCAGGCCACCGGCGGCAACAAGCCGCAGGGGCTGCCCGCGCCCGAGCCGGTGTCGCCGACCAGCCTGGTCGAGGACCCGGCGGATCAGCGTGAGCGGGGCTGACCCGGCACGCCGTTAATGCGAGAAAGGCTCATGGGGCGCTCCGACGCCTGCCACGATCGGTCCTAGGACGGGTGGTGACCAGGCAATCGGGGCGCCCCGGCGCGTTCCGCACCGCTCGTGGACGAGCGAGGTGACGCATGAAGGATCCGGCGAATCGGATGTGGTCCTCGGCCCCGGTGCCCGGCGCGCACGACCCGGTCGCCCCGCTGGGCTCCCGCCGCAGCGGTGGCGGGTTCGGCGTACTGCCCTTCGTCGGCGAGCCGACTCCGGGCGCCCCCGCCACGAACGCCAGTTGGGCCTGGTCGGTGCGCCGGTTCGCGCGGGCGGCGGTGTGGCTGCTGCCCGCGTACGCCATCCTCTACGGCGCGGTGGCGATGGCCAGCGACGGAGGGGTGGGCAACGACCCCTATCCGGCCGACGGCCGGGCCGTCTACCTGATCGGGTGGGTGGCCGCGGTCTGGCTCGGCCTGCTCGCGCTGCTGGCCCTCACCGGCCTGCTGGCCGCGACCCGCAGCCGCCGGGTGGCCGCCGCCGGGCTGCTGGTCAGCATCGCCGGCACCGTGTTGATGCTGCCGTTCGCCGGGTTCGAGGAGCAGACGCCGGTCTTCGGCACCACCGCGCGGTCGCTGGTCCTGCTCGGCGCGACGTTCTACAGCGTGGGCTGGTTCCTCACCGGGTGGGCGGTGGCCCGCTCGGGCACCTTCAGCCTCGGCGACGGCGTCATGCTGATCATCGCCGCTCCGCTGCTCGGCCTCGGTGGCGCCCTGATCGGCTCGTTGCAGACCTTCGGCGCGATCTTCGTACTGATCGCCGGCATCGGCATCGGCTACCGCTCCGGCCGCCTGATGCCCCGCGAAACTGCCAGAGACGCCGCCGCCGCCAGCCTAAGCACCCCAAACCCCTAACCGCTCCCACCCCACCCCACCCCACCCGGGCCCCTCCCGCCCCCTCCCGCCGCCTTCCCCGGTGATCAAGAGGTTCGCGTCAAGAATCGCCCCTCATCTGACGCAAACCTCTTGATCACCGGGGAAGGCGGGTGGGGCGCAGGGGGTGGGGGCGCAGGGGGTGGGGTTGGGGTTGGGGTTGGGGGTTGGGGGTTGGGGTGGCCGTGAAGTTGCTGACAATCGTTGGGTGGGGGTGGTCGGTTGGCGGTTTTTGTGGCAATCCTGGGTTGCATGGCCGCCCCCCGCTCGCCGCTGTCGCGGCTGTTCACCGTGCTGCTCGCCGGCGTGTTGGCCGGGCTTGTCCTGGCAGTCGCCGCACTGCCGGGCAACCTGCTGCTCGGGCTCACCGCCCGCTCCGCGCTCGGGTCGTACGCCGCGTTGCCGGCCTCGCTGAAGACCCCGGCCACGCCGCAGCGCTCGTACCTCTACGCCAGCGACGGCAAGACGCTGATCACCACGTTCTACGACGTGAACCGCACGGACGTTCCGTTGTCCGAGATCGCCCCGGTGATGCGGCAGGCGATCGTGGCGGCCGAGGACCGGCGCTTCTACGACCACGGTGGCGCGGACCTGCGCGGCCTCGCCCGGGCGCTGGTGGCCAACGTCAAGGGCGGTGGCACCGAGCAGGGCGGCTCGACGCTGACCATGCAGTACGTGCGTAACGTGCTCAAGACCGACCCCACCCGCACCGCCGAGGAGCGCGCCGCGGCGACCGACCCGACCGTCGGCCGCAAGATCCAGGAGATCCGGTACGCGAGCGCGCTGGACAAGAGCCTCGGCAAGGACGAGATCCTGGACCGGTACCTGAACATCGCCTACTTCGGCTCCGGCGCGTACGGGATCGCGGCGGCGAGCCAGCGGTACTTCGGCAAGCCTCCGGCGCAGCTGACCCTCGGCGAGTCGGCGCTACTGGCCGGTCTGGTGCAGTCCCCGGACGCGTACAGCCCGATCAGCGGCGACAAGGACGAGGCGGTGGCCCGCCGGTCGTACGTGCTGGACTCGATGGTGGCCACCAACGCGATCACCGCCGCGCAGGCGGCCCAGGCCAAGGCCGAGCCGCTGACCCTGCACCCCACTCCCCAGCCCAACGGCTGCACCGCGGTCTCCCAGGGCCATGACGACTGGGGTTTCTTCTGCGACTACCTGCGTCAGTGGTGGCTGACCCAGCCGGCCTTCGGGGCCACCGTCGCGGAGCGGGAGCAGGCCCTGCGTTCGGGCGGCTACACCGTGGTCACCTCGCTGGACCCGAAGATCCAGGCCACCGCGCAGCAGCAGGCCACCAAGGTCTACGGGTACGACAACAAGCGCGCCCTGCCGATCGCGGCGGTCCAGCCGGGCACCGGGCGGGTGCTGGCGATGGCGGTCAACCGGCACTACAGCCTCGCCGACAACCCGGGCGGGCAGGCGAACCACCCCAACACGGTGAACCCGTTGATCTCCGGGGGAGCCAGCGTCGACGGGTACCAGGCGGGTTCGACGTTCAAGCTGTTCACCATGCTCGCCGCGCTGGAGTCGGGCCGTACCCTCTCCACCGGTTTCGACGCGCCCGCCAAGCTGCCCACCCGGTACGCGGCCGAGGGGCCGGGCAGCTGCGACGGTCGCTGGTGTCCGGCGAACGCCAACCCGGAGTGGATGGACGGGTACCGGATGATGTGGGACGGCTTCGGTCGTTCGGTGAACACCTACTTCGTCTGGCTGGCCGAGCAGGTCGGCCAGGACAAGGTCGTCGAGATGGCGCAGCGCCTCGGCATCACGTTCCGCGCCGACTCGGACGCCGCCTTCGCCAAGAACAACGCCGCGAACTGGGGTTCGTTCACCCTCGGGGTGGCGGCCACCACTCCGCTGGACCTGGCCAACGCGTACGCCACGGTGGCCGCCGAGGGCACCTACTGCACGCCGGTGCCGGTGGTCTCGGTGACCGGCGCGGACGGCACGAAGGTGCCGGTCGGGCAGCCCTCCTGCAAGCGGGTGCTCGACGCCGACGTCGCTCGTGCCGCGACCGACGCGGCGCGCTGCCCGGTGGGCCAGCAGTCGGCGTTCGGGCAGTGCAACGGCGGCACCGCCACCGGCGTGAACGACATCCTCGACGGTCGACCGGTGGCCGGTAAGACGGGTAGCTCGGAGCAGAACTCCACCGAGACGTTCGTCGGCTTCACCGCGCAGGTCGCGGTGGCCGGCAGCGCCGCCAACCCGGACGACCCGGCTGACTCGGTGGGGTCGGCGGTGCAGAGCAAGGTGATCGACGCGGTCGCCCGGGTCATCGCCACCGCCGTGAAGGGCCAGCCGGAGAAGGAGTTCGTGGCACCGAGCCACGAACTGGCCGGCGACCCGCACCGCCCCGTCGAGCGCCCCAAGGTCCCGGAGAGCCCGCCGAACCAGAACGACGACCGCCTGTCCCCGCTGGAACGCTGGCTCAACCGCCGAGGCTAGGTGCACCGCCCCTGCTCCGTCGATCATGGACTTGTGGTGCCCGTCATGCGGCTGTGCGCGGCTTTTGTCTGCCACCAAAACTCCTTGATCGACGGCTTCGGGCCGGGGTTAGGGCTGGCGGCGGCGGGGGCGGTAGCTGGCCAGGGTGGCGGGGAGGCCGCGGCGAATGATTCCGGCCCAGTCGGTGTCGCCGCGCAGGACCGCCGCGGCGGTCTTGCGGGCCTGCTCGACGGTGAAGTGTGGTGGCAGCATCAGCTCGGCCGGGTCGACCAGGGCGTTGATCACCACCGGTCGGTCGGCGGTGAGCGCCCGGTCCCAGACGTCCCGCACCTGCTCCGGTGAGTCGACGAGCTCGCCGTGCAGCCCGAGCACCTCAGCCCACTGATGGTAGGCGATGTCCGGCAGCTGCTGGCTGTCCGGGAACATCGGCGTCCCCTCGGTGGAGCGCTGTTCCCAGCTGACGAACGCCAGGTCCCGGTTGTTGAGCACCAGCACCACGAAGCGCGGGTCGGCCCAGCTGCGCCAGTACTTCGCCACGGTGATCAGCTCGTTGACGCCGTTCATCTGCATGGCGCCGTCGCCGATCAGCGCGACGAGCGGCCGGTCCGGGTGGGCGAACTTGGCGCTCAGCGCGTACGGCATGGCGCCGCCCATGGACAGCAGCGTGCCGGAGAGGCTTGCCAGCATGCTGGGGCGTACCTGGATGTGCCGGGCGTACCAGGCGGTGGTGGTGCCGCAGTCGACGGCGAGCAGCACGTCGTCGGGGAGCCGCTCGTTCAGGGTGTGGAAGAGCAACTGCGGGTTGACCGGGTCGGCGGTCTGCTCGGCCAGGTCGCGTTGCACCCGGCGCCAGGCGGAGGTGGCCTCGGTGACCTCCGCCCGCCAGGCGGTCGGGCCGGGGCCGGGGCCCAGCTCGTTCAGCAACGCCCGCAGCGTGGGACGTGCGTCGCCGGTCAGGTTCACCTCGGTCGGGTACCGCAGCCCGAGCTGGGTGCCGTCCAGGTCGATCTGCACCGCGCGGGCCTGCCCGGGTGGCGGGTAGAACTCCGAGTACGGCATGTTGCTGCCGACGATCAGCAGCCGGTCGCAGCCGTCCATCAGCTGCCAGCTAGGGCGGGTGCCGAGCAGCCCGATCGCGCCGGTCACCCACGGCTCCCGGTGGTCGACGGCGGTGAAGCCGAGCAGCGCGGTGGCCACGCCGGCCCCGAGTCGATCGGCGATCTCGCGGACCTCGTCGCGGGCACCGAGGGCACCCTGGCCGACGAGCATGGCCACCCGCTGCCCGCCGCGCAGCACCTCGGCAGCCCGGCGTACGTCCGCCTCGGGCGGCACCGTCGGCGTGCTGCTCGGCGCGTTGCTGGTCTGGTAGTAGCCGTGCGCGTGCGGCGGGTTCGGGACGGCCGGCTCGTCCTGGAGGTCGAGGGGCAGGATCAGGGCGGTGACGGTACGCCGGGCCAGCGCCGTCCGGCACGCCCGGTCGACCAGGTGGCGTACCTGTGCCGGGTGGTCGAGCTGGGCCAGGAACGCCGCGGCCACGTCCTTGTAGAGGGCGAGCAGGTCGACCTCCTGGTAGTAGCCGCCGCCCTCGGCGGTGGTCGCGGTGTGCCCGACCAGGGCGATCACCGGTTGGTGGTCGAGCTTCGCGTCGTACAGGCCGTTGAGCAGGTGGATGGCGCCCGGCCCGCTGGTGACGAGCGCGCAGCCCAGCGGGCCGCCGCCGTACTTGACGTGCGCGGAGGCGGCGAAGCCCGCCGTCTCCTCGTGGCGGACCTGGACGAACTGGGCCCGTTCGTTTGTGCGTTGCAGCGCTGAGGTGAGGCCGTTGATGCCGTCGCCGGGATAGCCGAAGTAGCGGCGTACGCCCCAGCTGAACAGTCGCGACACGATGTGGTCCGCGACGGTCGGACGCCGGGGCAGGGTGCCCGCTTCGTCCGGCGCCGTGTGGTCTGCGCTCACCTGGCTGGTCCTTCCCGTCGAGTCCGGTGCTCAGCGGGTCATTCCCCTTCTTCTTCGGACAAAACACCCTGCCGGGCGGGCGTCGAAGCGTGCCGCTCCGCGTCCGGCAGAATCGTCGGGTGCCCGTCCACCAGATCACCGACCCCGACGACGACCGCCTCGCCGACTACCGGGCGCTCACCGACGTCGAGCTGCGCACCCGCTGGGAGCCGCCGCACGGCCTGTTCATCGCCGAGGGGGAGCTGGTGCTGCGCCGGGCGCTGCGCGCGGGCTATCCGGCCCGGTCGTACCTCGTCGACGCCAAGCGCGTGGACCAGCTCGCCGACCTGGACACCGGCGACGCGCCGGTCTACGCCGCGACTCCTGACGTGCTGCAACGGGCCACCGGCTTCCACGTACACCGGGGGGTGCTGGCGTCGTTCCACCGCCGGCCGCTGCCGACGGCGGCCGAGGTGCTCGCCACCGCGCGCCGGATCGTCGTCCTGGAGGACGTGAACAACCACACCAACCTGGGGGCGATCTTCCGGGGGGCCGCCGCGCTCGGCGTCGACGCGGTGCTGCTCTCGCCGACCTGCGCCGACCCGCTGTACCGGCGCAGCGTCCGGGTCAGCATGGGCGAGGTCTTCGCGCTGCCGTACGCCAAGCTCGACCGCTGGCCCGACGGCCTGGACCAGGTACGGGAGGCCGGCTTCACGGTGCTCGCGATGACGCCCGCGCCGGACGCCGTACCGATGCAGCTGTTGACCCCGGCGCAGCGCGAGCGGGCGGCGCTGCTGCTCGGTGCCGAGGGGCCCGGCCTCACCGCCGCGGCCCAGGCGGCGAGTGACGTGCGGGTGGTCCTGCCGATGCGGCGTGGCGTCGACTCGTTGAACGTCGCCGCCGCGGCGGCGGTCGCCTTCTGGGAGTTGAGCCGCGACGACACGCCGTTCGACGGCGGGTAGACCGCTTCGGCTTGCATGGCCATACGTTCTATTGCATAATTTTTCCCGTGTCCAAGGTTCTCACCTCCCTGCCCACCGGCGAACGCGTCGGCATCGCCTTCTCCGGCGGCCTCGACACCTCTGTCGCGGTCGCGTGGATGCGCGACAAGGGCGCGATTCCCTGCGCCTACACCGCCGACATCGGCCAGTACGACGAGCCCGACATCGCCTCGGTGCCCGGCCGCGCGCTCAGCTACGGCGCCGAGCTCGGCCGCCTCGTCGACTGCCGTGCCGCCCTGGTCGAGGAGGGCCTGGCCGCGCTGACCTGCGGTGCCTTCCACATCCGCACCGGCGGGCGGGCCTACTTCAACACCACCCCGCTGGGCCGCGCCGTCACCGGCACCCTGCTGGTGCGGGCGATGGTCGCCGACGACGTCCAGATCTGGGGCGACGGCTCGACCTTCAAGGGCAACGACATCGAGCGGTTCTACCGCTACGGCCTGCTGGCCAACCCGATGCTGCGCATCTACAAGCCGTGGCTCGACACCGCCTTCGTCACCGAGCTGGGTGGGCGTAAGGAGATGTCCGAGTGGCTGCTGGAGCGCGGCCTGCCCTACCGGGACAGCACCGAGAAGGCATACTCCACCGACGCCAACATCTGGGGCGCCACGCACGAGGCGAAGACGCTGGAGCACCTCGACACCGGCATCGAGACGGTCAGCCCGATCATGGGCGTGCGGTTCTGGGACCCGTTGGTGGAGATCCCGACCGAGGACGTCACCATCGGCTTCGACCAGGGCCGCCCGGTCACGATCAACGGCAAGGAGTTCGGCAGCGCCGTCGATCTGGTGCTGGAGGCCAACGCCATCGGCGGCCGGCACGGCCTGGGCATGTCGGACCAGATCGAGAACCGGATCATCGAGGCCAAGAGCCGGGGCATCTACGAGGCGCCCGGGATGGCGCTGCTGCACTACGCGTACGAGCGGCTCGTCAACGCCATCCACAACGAGGACACTCTCGCGAACTACCACAACGAGGGTCGCCGCCTCGGCCGGCTGATGTACGAGGGCCGTTGGCTGGACCCGCAGGCGCTGATGCTGCGCGAGTCGTTGCAGCGCTGGGTCGGCACGGCGATCACCGGCGAGGTCACGCTGCGGCTGCGCCGGGGCGAGGACTACTCGATCCTGGACACCACCGGCCCGTCGTTCAGCTACCACCCGGACAAGCTGTCGATGGAGCGTACCGAGGACTCGGCGTTCGGCCCGTCGGACCGGATCGGCCAGCTCACCATGCGCAACCTGGACATCGCCGACTCCCGGTCGAAGCTGGAGCAGTACGCCTCGCTCGGCCTGGTCGGCGGCGGGAACCCGCAGCGGATGATCGGCGCCGCGCAGGCCGCCTCGACCGGGTTGATCGGCGCGATGCCCGAGGGTGGCGCGGAAGCCATCGCCTCCCGGGGCGTCGCCTCGGCGGAGGACGCGGCGCTCGACCGCGCCGCGATGGAGTTCGGCGTCGACTGACCCCTGCCGCAGGTGGTGGCACGTCGAGTTCGGCGGTGACGCAGGGTAGCGTGGCGGCCGTGTTCCCTACCGTCCGTGAGGTCCTCGCCCTGGACCCGGTCCGTCACGGCGCGCCGCGCGTGGTCGCCGGTGACGAGGGGTTGGACCGGCCCGTCCGCTGGGTGCACGTCGCGGAGGTGCCTGACATCGCCACCCTGCTCGGCGGCGGTGAACTGGTGCTCACCACCGGCATCGGCCTGCCCGGGGACGACGCCGGGCTGCGCGCGTTCATCGGCGACCTGGCCGACGTCGGAGTCTCCGGGCTCGTCGTCGAGCTGGGCCGCCGCTACGTCAGCGGGGTGCCCCGGGTGATGGCCGCCGCCGCCGAGCGGCGTGGGTTGCCCCTGGTGGAGTTGCGCCGGGCCACCCCGTTCGTCCGGATCACCGAGGCGGTACACGCGCTGATCGTCGACGCCCAGCTCACCGAGCTGCGCGCCACCGAGGAGATCCACCAGCGGTTCAACGACCTGTCCGTGGAGGGCGCCGACGCCGCCGAGGTGATCCGCCAGGCCGCCGAGCTGTCCGGTTGCCCGGTGGTGCTGGAGAACCTGTCCCGGCAGGTGCTCGGGTACGACCCGGCGGGCGAGAGCGCCGAGCTGCTGCTCGACGGCTGGGAGCAGCACTCGCGGCGGATCCGCCCGGCCGGGCGGACCGCGTACGACGCGGACAGCGGGTGGCTGGTGACCACCGTCGGCGCCCGAGGGCAGGACTGGGGGCGGCTGCTGCTGCGCTGGCCGGCCAGCGGGGACGTGCCGAGCGCCCAGGCCGTCGAACCGACCGCCGGTTCGCCGACCCGGCTCACCATCCTGATCGAGCGGGCCGCGTCCACCCTCGCGCTGGGCCGGCTGATCCGCCGCGACGCCGAGGGCCTGGAACGGCAGATCCACCGCACCCTGCTCACCGCGCTGCTCGACCACTCCCGCCCGGTGGACGAGGTGGGGCTGCGCGCCAAGGCGCTCGGCGTGGTGCTCGACCGGCGGCACCTGGTCGGCGTGATGGTCCGGCACCGCGCCGACGACCCCGCCGGGGAGGCCGGCCCCGAGGCCGGCCAGGCCCGACTGCGGGACCTCTCCGAAGCGGTCGGCCAGGCCCTGCGGGAGGCGAAGCTCACCGCGTTGACGAGCGCCGTCGACGACAACTCGGTGGGCGCGCTGCTGGCCCTGCCGGACCCGGCCGCCGAGGACCGCGCGCTGTCCGCGTTCGCAAGCGCCCTTCGTCGGGTACGCCTCGACGCCGGCACCGGCCGGGTACCCGCCGGCGCCGACCCGTCCTCCGGCCCGGGTGCTGTCGACCCGGCCCGGGGCCCGGGCGCTGTCGATGCGGCCCGGGGCCCGGGTGCCGTGATCGTGGCCGCCGGCTCCGGTGTGGGTAACCTGCGGGAGGCCCGGCGCTCACTGGTCGAGGCGCGGCAGATCGCCGAGGCGGCCCGCCGGGACCTGCGCGACCTTCCCATCTTCCGGCTGCCGCACGTGGGGCTGGCCGGCCTGCTGCACCTGCTGCGTGACGAGCCCCGGTTGCAGACCTTCGTCGAACGCGAACTCGGGGCCCTACTGGAGTACGACGCCCGGCACCCCCGGGAGCAACTGCTCGGCACCCTGCGCGCGTACCTGGAACAGGGGCGCAACAAGTCCGCCGCCGCGGCCGCCGCCCACCTGTCCCGACCGGCCTTCTACGAACGCCTGGCCCGCATCGCCCGCATCCTCGACGTGGACCTGGATTCGGTAGAAGCCACCCTCTCCCTACACGTGGCCCTACTAGCCCTAGCTATCTAGCTTTGGGAGGGCCGATGTTCGTCGGTCGGCGCATGGAACTCGACCTGCTCACCAAGCAGCTTGATCATGTGAACCGCACCGGCGGG
>NZ_JBSGIV010000079.1:0-25928 GCF_053605225.1 Micromonospora sp. NPDC003944 | reverse complement strand
CCTACGCGATAGACTCCAGGGTGACTGGAGATCAGAAGTGTGCTCTTGCGATCGGACCGCGCCGAGCGTGGCTGCCGCGCCGACCGCGCCGAGCGTGGCTGCCGCGCCGACCGCGCCGAGCGTGGCTGCCACGTTCACCGCGCCGGCCGAAGGTGCGGCTCGACCCGATCCGTCCCCGTCGCCCGGCCGCCGGCCGATCGGCGGGGTCGGCGGAGCGGGCCGCCATGGCATGCTCGACCATGTGACCGTACGCGCCGCCAGTTCCGTCCTCGTCGGGCGTCACCGCGAGATCGCGGCACTACGGGACGCGCTGGGCCGGGCGCGGGCCGGGGAGCCGACCACGGTGCTTGTCGGCGGCGAGGCGGGTGTGGGTAAGACCCGGCTGCTGGAGGAGTTCGCCGGCTGGGCCACCGAGGGCTCGGCGCGGGTGCTCGTCGGTCAGTGTCTGGAGCTGGGCGAGGCGGGCCTACCGTTCGCGCCGTTCGCCGCGGCGTTGCGCGCGGTGCTCCGCGCCGACGGTCCGGAGGTCTTCGCCGGCTACGAGGCGGAGTTCGCCCCGCTCCTGCCGGAGTTGGGCCGCGTCTCCGCGACGCTTGCCACCTCGCGTGCCGTCCCGCTCAGCGACGCCCCGCGCGGCTACCTGTTCGATCTGGTCGCCGAGCTGTTCCAACGGCTGGCCGATGCGCGACCGCTGGTCCTGGTCATCGAGGACCTGCACTGGGCCGACCGCTCGACCCGCGACCTCATCGGGTTCCTCGTCCGGGCGGCGAGGCCGGGCCGGCTACTGCTGGTCTGCACCTACCGCACGGACGAGTTGCAGCGCGGGCACCCGCTGCGCCCGTTCCTCGCCGAACTGGACCGGGCCCGGGGCGTGGAACGGGTCGAGCTGGGCCGCCTGGACCGTGACGGCACCGGTGCGATCCTCGCCGACCTGCTCGGCGTCGAGCCACTCGCCCGAGCCGTCGACGATGTGCACGACCGCACCCAGGGCAACCCCTTCTTCATCGAGGAGTTGGCCGTCGCCGGCGACCCGGTCGGCTGCGCGGCGCTCCCCGAGACGCTGCGTGACCTGCTGCTGGCCCGGGTGGACCGACTGCCCGAGCCGACCCAGCGGGTGTTGCGGATCGCGGCGGCCGGCGGCACCCGTTTCGCCCATGACCTGCTCGCCGAGGTCGCCGGGCTGCCCGAGGCCGAGCTGGAGGACGCGTTGCGCGCCGCAGTCGCCGCCCAGTTGGTGGTTGCCGACCGGGACGGTGACTACGAGTTCCGGCACGCGCTGGTCCGTGAGGCCGTGCACGACGAGTTGCTGCCCGGTGAGCACGCCCGGCTGCACGCCCGCTTCGCCGCCGCCATCGAGGCCCAGCCGCACCTGGTCGCCGCCGGCCGGGCTCCGGCCGAGATCGCCCACCACTGGTACGCCGCCCACGACCACCCGCGTGCCCTCGTCGCCGCCCGGGCCGCCGCGTGCGCCGCCGCCGACAGGTACGCGTACGCGGAGCAGCGCCGCCTGTTGGAGCGGGCGCTGGAGTTGTGGGAGTTGGTGCCGGACGCCTCCGACCTGCTCGACATGGACCACCTGGCGCTGCTGGAGCAGACGCTGGGCGCGGCGGTCACCGCTGGTGACTTCAGCCGGGCGATCACCCTGACCCGGGCCGGGCTTGCCGAGGTGGACGCCGAGACCGTGCCGCTGCGCGCCGCCCGCCTGCTGGACCAGCGGGGTCGACTGATGGCCCTGCTCGGCAAGAGCGACGGCAGTCGGGAGCTGGACGAGGCGTACCGGCTGGCGGCCGGTGGCCCGCCCGGCGTGGAGCGGGTCCGGCTGCTCGCCGACATCGCCACCCACCTGGTCAAGATCGACCCGCAGAAGGCGGCGCGGGTGGCAGCCGAGGCCGGCGCCGACGCCGAGGCGCTCGGAGAACACGTGTCCCTGCTGTCGACGCGGATCGCGCTGCTCTGCCACGGCGAGCGGGACCTGACCGGAGGGCTGGCCGAGCTGGGCCAGGTGGCCGCCGCGGCCCGGGCGGCCGGGGACGCACCGACACTCGTGCTCGCCATGGTGTTCGAGTCGGACATGCTCTGTGAGTTGGGCCGTTACGCCGAGTCCGCGCAGGCTGCCGAGGCCGGCGTGGCCGAGGCGCGACGGCTGGGGATCAGCCGTTCGACGGGGGCGTACCTGCTCTCCAACCGGGCGGAGGCGCTCATCGCGCTGGGTCGGTGGGACGAGGCCGAGGCGGTCTGCGCGGAGGCCGCCCGGATCGACCTGTCCGGTGTCACCGGGCTGCACTGGCTCCAGTTGGGCGCGGGGCTGCGCTTGGCCCGTGCCCACCCGGGCGCCGACGAGCTTGTCGACCGGGCGCTCACCTTCCTCGGCCGGCCGTACCTGTGGCCGAACCACCGCCTGCCCCTGCACGAGTTGGCGATCGAGGCGGCGCTTGCCGCGGACGACAAGATCGAGGCGGTACGGGCGGCCCGCGTCGCGGTGGCCGACGAGAGTCTGCCGCAGCTGCCCCGGGAGGGGTGGCCGGTGCTCAGCGCTGCCGCGCGTACCGCAGCCCGGGTGAGTGACCGGGAGCTTGCAGCCGCCGTGGCGGCGCTCGCCACCGACCTGCCGGCGCGGCACCCGGCGGCCCGCGCGCACGCCGCCCAGGTCACCGCGCTGCTCGCGGTCGGCGACCAGGCGCTGCCGGCGTGGCGTACGGCGGTCGAGGCGTGGCGGGCCGACGGGCAGCCGTACCCGTTGGGCCGGGCGCTGCTGGCGCTGGCCGAGGCGACCGCCGCCACCGGGGACCGCGATGAGACGGCGGCTGCGGTCGCCGAGGCCACCGAGATCGGCCGCCGGCTGGGTGCGACGCCGCTTGTCGAGGCGGCCACCACCCTGGCGCGGCGGGTCGGCCTACGCGGGGCGGCCGGGGGCGGGGCCGGCGCCGACCTGCTGACCGCCCGGGAGCGGGAGGTGCTGCGCCTGGTCGCGGAGGGTCACAGCAACAGCCGGATCGCCGAGCAGCTGTTCATTTCGCCGAAGACGGCGAGCGTGCACGTCTCCCGGATCATCGCGAAGCTGAGCGTGACCAACCGGGTGGAGGCTGCCGCCATCGCCCACCGCCTCGGCCTGCTCACCGAGCCCGCCGCCCCACGCTGACGGCCCGCCGCGCTGACCGGCCGCCGCGCTGACCGGCCGGTGTCAGCGCGGCAGGTAGATGCGCCAGCCCTCGACGGTGACCAGATCGAGGCTGCCCGGCGTGGCGCGCTGCCGCTCGTCGAGCACGTCCGCCAGCGCGGAGCCGGCCGGCGCGACCCAGGCCGGCTTCGCCGCGCCGTCCACCTCCCGCCGGTACGCGGGGTAGCGGTCGAAGCCGGGGCGCAGGGTGTCGTCGACGACGGCGCACACCACTCGTTCGGCGCTGGCGAAGGTGAGCCGGTTGCAGGTCCAGTAGCCGGCTCGCACGTGCCGGACGCCGAGCTGCCGCAGGGTGCTCACCAACTCGGTGTGCCGGGCCTCGGCGGCCCGGGTCGCCGGCACTGTCTGCGCTGCCCGCCAGGTGGCGTGGGCGGCGGTGCCAAGCGTGGCGGCGAGCAACACCACCGCGACCGATCGGGCCAGCGTCGATCCGACGCCGTGCCGGCCGGTCGACGCTCGGCGCAGTCCGTGCCGGGCCACCGCCCACACCGGCCAGAGCAGTGCCGGCAGGGAGATGAGCAGGCAGGACAGGTAGCGGGCACTCTCCACCGGGGTGAGCCCGGCGGAACTGCTCACGGTGTACGCGCCGAGGGTGGTCACCGCGGCCAGTACGAGCGCCAGCCGGACCGCCGCCGCCACCCGGGGCGACGCGTCGGGGCCGACACTGGCCGGGTCGGGGCTACGCAGGGCCCGCCAGGCGGTGACGCCGGCGATGGCCAGCAGCAGCGGCAGGACGAGTGCCCACCACAGCTGCCAGGTGGCGCACTGCCCGGGAGCGCAGAAGCCCATGCCCAGTCCGGGGCCGAGCACCAGACCGCCGTGCAGCCGGTCCGGCCAGCCGGCGCTGGCGTTCCCGCCGCTGGCCGCGAGGACGGCGTGCAGCGGGTTGCGCCCGGTCAGCGCGCTGTGCAGCAGCAGCGGGGCCGCCCCCAGCACGGCCGCCGCCCCGAGCAGCGCCCCGGCGGCACCCCACAGCTCCCGGCGGCAGAACGCGACGAGGACCGCGCCGGTCGCGACGACGTACGGGAGCACGAGCGGGTCGACCCAGAGCATCAGCCCGGCCAGCAGACCCCAGGTCGCCCAGCGTGCCAGCCGCCACCCCGGCCGCTGCCCAGTCTCGGCCGTTGCCCGCCCCGGTCTGCCGGTGGCCAGGTCCACGGCGAGCAGGGCGAGCGCCGCCCCGGCCGCGTTCATCTCGGGGTAGCCGCCGCCGGCGATGAGCTGGTTCTTGACGACCCGGTCGGAGCCCAGGGCCAGGAGCGCGACCACCAGCAGCCCGAACCACAGGTCCCCGGTCAGCCGCAGCGTCAACCGCCAGGCCAGCAGCAGGAACAGCGCGTACAGGGCCAGGGTGGGCAGCCGCAGCCCGAGCAGCGACGGCCCACCGGCGAGGGCGAACCCCGGCGCGGCCAGGTACGCCTCGAGCGTGCCCATGTACTGCTGGCCGTAGAACCAGACGGGGAAACCCTCGCCACGGGCGATGTGCAGCGCGGCCAGCCCCATGGTGGCCTCGTCGCTGTTCGTCGGCGGCGCGGCGTGCAGCAGCAGCCCGAGCCGGTAACCCACCCCGCCGAGCACGGCCAACCCGGTGAGCCAACCGACCAGGCCGGGCGGTGCGCCCGGTCGCGGGCGGGGCGCGCCCGCACCGCGCGGCTGCTCGCGTACCCCGACGGTCATCACAGGATCATGACACCCGGGCGTCGAACGGCCGCGCGGCGCTGCCGGCGACGTCAGCCGACGGCGGCGACCGAGGCGGCGGCGCGGGCGTCGATGGCCTGCTTGTAGAGCCGGCCGGCCCGGTACGACGAGCGCACCAGCGGCCCGCTCATCACCCCGGCGAAGCCGATCTCCTCGGCCTCCTCGCGCAACTCCACGAACTCCTCCGGCTTGACCCAGCGGGTCACCGGGTGGTGCCGGGGCGAGGGGCGCAGGTACTGGGTGATGGTGATCAGCTCGCACCCGGCGTCGTGCAGGTCGCGCAACGCCTGCGAGACCTCGGCGCGCTCCTCGCCCATGCCCAGGATGAGGTTGCTCTTGGTGACCAGGCCGTCGGCGCGGGCCTGCCGGATCACGTCCAGGGAGCGGTCGTAGCGGAACGCCGGCCGGATGCGCTTGAAGATGCGCGGCACGGTCTCCACGTTGTGCGCCAGCACCTCGGGCCGGGAGCCGAAGACCTCGGCCAACTGCTCGGGCACGGCGTTGAAGTCCGGAATGAGCAGCTCGACGCCGCAGCCGGGCTGCAGGGCGTGGATCTGCCGGACGGTCTCGGCGTACAGCCAGGCGCCGCCGTCGGGCAGGTCGTCACGGGCGACACCGGTGATGGTGGCGTAGCGCAGCCCCATCGAGACCACCGACTCGGCGACGCGACGTGGCTCGTCGGCGTCGAACTCGGCCGGCTTGCCGGTGTCGATCTGGCAGAAGTCGCAGCGCCGGGTGCACTGGTCGCCACCGATGAGGAAGGTGGCCTCCCGGTCTTCCCAACACTCGTAGATGTTGGGGCAGCCGGCCTCCTGGCAGACGGTGTGCAGCCCCTCGCGCGAGACCAGCCCGCGTAGCTGGGTGTACTCCGGGCCCATCTTGGCCTTGACCTTGATCCATGGTGGTTTGCGCTCGATCGGCGTCTCGGCGTTGCGCGCCTCGATCCGCAGCAGGCGTCGCCCCTCGGGGGCCGCCGTTGCGGTACGCGCTGCCTGGCCGGTCGTCGGCGCGGAGTGCTCGATCGTCACGAAAACGAGCCTACGCCGGACGGCGGGTGTCTATGTGCGTCGGGCGACCGGCGTCACGCCCCGAACGTTGTGACGCCGGACACCGGCCGGCCAGAAAAAGGCGTCACAGCAAGGGGGATCGGGTGCTACGGTCAGCGCCAACAGCGACGACGGAGCCGAGTACCGCGCCGACCCCGCCAGTCCAGAGAGCCGCCGGTGCTGAGAGGCGGTCTGGCGCCGGTGCGCGAAGACCCTCCCGAGCTGCGGGCAGAACGGCCGAAACGCCTAGTAGAGCCCGCCCGGCTGGCCCCGGTCACCAGGCGACGAACGAGGCCCCCGCTCCGGCGGGGGTGAAGGTGTGGTGGCACCGCGAGGATCCCGCTCGCCCACACCTCCCTGGGGCTGACGCGACGCTTCGCCGCCCCGGGTGGCGACGCGTGGCGATCGACCGAGGAGTCCGCCATGCAACGAACCCTGTCCCACCACCTCCCCGCCCGGATCGGCGAGACCGTGCGCATCGCCGGCTGGGTGCACCGCCGCCGGCTGCTCAAGTCGGTGGCCTTCCTGATCGTGCGGGACGCCGCCGGGCTGGCCCAGGTGGTCGTCACCGACCCGGCCGTCCGCGCCGAGCTGGAGAAACTCACCGAGGAGACGGTCGTCGAGGTCACCGCGACGGCCACCGCGAACGGCACGGCCCCCGCCGGGGTCGAGCTGACCGACCCGACGGTACGTCCACTCGGGCCGCTCGCCGCGCCGCCACCGTTCGACCTGTACCGGCCGGCGCTCACCGCGAGCCTGCCCACCCAGCTGGACAACGCGCCCACCGCCCTGCGGCACCCCACCCGGTCGGCCGCGCTGCGGATCTCGGCGGCCGCGGTGGCCGGGTTCCGGGCCGCACTCGACGCCCACGAGTTCGTGGAGGTCCACACGCCGAAGGTGGTCAGCTCCAGCACCGAGAGCGGGGCGAACGTGTTCGCGCTGGACTGGTTCGGCCGGCCCGCGTACCTGGCCCAGTCGCCGCAGTTCTACAAACAACTGATGGTCGGCGTCTTCGAACGTGTCTACGAGGTGGGGCCGGTCTTCCGGGCCGAGCCGCACGACACCGTCCGGCACCTCGCGCAGTACACGTCGCTCGACGCGGAGCTGGGCTTCGTCACCGACCACCGGGACGTGATGCGCGTACTGCGCGACACGGTGGCCGGGATGCTCGCCACCGTCGGCGAACGGGCCGGTGGCGCACTTGCCACGCTCGGCGTCACCCCGCCGCAGGTGCCGGCGGAGATACCGGCGGTGCACTTCACCGAGGCACTGACGATTGCCGGCGCACCCGCCGACGAGCCGGACCTCGCGCCCGCCCACGAACGGGCGCTCGGCGAGTGGGCCCGCCGCGAACACGGCTCGGACTTCCTCTTCGTCACCGGCTACCCGATGGCGAAACGACCCTTCTACACCCACCCGGACCCGGCGCGGCCCGCGTACTCGAACGGTTTCGACCTGCTCTTCCGTGGTCTGGAGCTGGTCACCGGCGGGCAGCGACTGCACCGGCACGCCGACTACCTGGCGGCGTTGGCGGCCCGGGGCGAGCCGACCGAGCCGTACGCCGGTTACCTGGACGCGTTCCGGCACGGCATGCCGCCGCACGGTGGCTTCGCCATCGGCCTGGAACGGTTCGTGGCCCGGCTGGTCGGCGCGGCGAACATTCGGGAGGTCACCGCGTTCCCTCGTGACCTGCACCGGCTGACCCCGTAGGTGGGAGCCCTGCCGGCCCACTCGATCCGTGGAGCGGGCCGGCAACGGCTCAGGCGGGCCCGAGGAGGTCCCAGAGGTTGCCGGCGACGTCGCGGAAGACGGCGACCCGGCCGTACGGTTCGGCGCGCGGTGGCTTGACGAACTCGACGTGGTTCTCGACCATCCGACGGTAGGTGGCGTCGAAGTCGTCGACCTGGAGAAAGAACCCCACCCGGCCGTGGGTCTGGTCGCCCACCGCCGCCTCCTGCCGCTCGCCGTCGGCGCGGGCCAGCAGCAAGCCGGTGCCGCCGCCCGGCGGACGGACCACCACCCAACGCTTCGGCCGTCCGTCGTTGGTCAGCGACGGGGCGTCCTCGGCCAGCTCGAAGCCAAGCACCCTGGTGAAGAAGGCGATGGCCGGGTCGTACTCGGTGACGACGACGGTGACGAGATCAATCTGCACCGACCGAGGGTAAGCCGCCCGTCGGTCACCCGACGCGCGGCCGGTTCTCAGATCGTGACAAGTGTGGAGAGTCGGCGCTCGACCACCGGCAGCACGTCGGCGACGCTGATCGGGCGGCCCAGCTCGGCGGTGAGCGAGGTGACGCCGGCGTCCCGGATGCCGCACGGCACGATCCGGTCGAAGTACGTCAGGTCGCAGTCGCAGTTGATGGAGAAGCCGTGCAGGGTGACGCCCCGGGCCACCCGGATGCCGATGGCCGCCACCTTGCGGGCCGGCCCCCGGCCGTCCTCCGGCACCCAGACCCCGCTGCGCCCCTCGACCCGGCCGGCGGTCAACCCGAACTCGGCGCACACGTCGATCAGCAGCTCCTCGGTCCGGCGTACGTAGGCGACCACGTCCACCGGGTCGGGCAGGCGCAGGATCGGGTAGCCGACGAGCTGCCCCGGCCCATGCCAGGTGATCTTGCCGCCGCGGTCCACGTCGACGACCGGGGTGCCGTCCATCGGCCGGTCCCATGGTTCGGTGCGCTTGCCGGCGGTGTAGACGCTCGGGTGCTCCAGCAGCAGCACGGTGTCGCCGCGCTCGCCAGCCACCACCGACTCGTGCAGGCGCCGTTGCTCGTCCCAGGCGGCCTGGTAGTCGAGCAGGCCGGCGCGGACGGCCGTCAGGCCGGGGGTCGTCGTTGTCACGGCAACAAGCCTAGTCCCGCTACCGGCGGTCATCCCTGGTGAGCCGCCTCACCAGGGCCTCGTGGTGCCGGTCGCGGCACACTCGGCAGCTCGTTGTCATGCCGGCGCCGGGCCCGACGCAGCGCGGCGGCGACGCGCCCGTCGAACGACGAGAGCGATCGCGAGCAGTATCGGCACGGCCAGCGTCAGATAGACCCAGAGCGGGGCGGCGAACGGTGACGGCCGGGGCTCCGGACCACCGAACGCGGCCCGGGTCAGCAGGTCGCCTGGCACCATCAGGTCGGTCGACCCGACCGGCGTGGTCACCAACACCTCACGACCGCCGTCGGGCGACAGCGCGGCGAGAATCGCCTGCCGGTCGGTGTCCTGCTCCGTCTTGCTGACAAACCGCAGGACCGGGTCGGCGCCGCGCCACCCGATGATCTCGCTCGCCGAGGTGCCGGCCGGCAGGGCCTGGCCGACGGCCTGGCCGGTGGCCGCGTCCAGGAACTCGACCCGCCAGGTGCGTGCCGCCGCCTGCTCGGATGTGCACCTGGGGCCGGCGCAGCCGTCGAAGGCGAGCAGCGCGAGCCGCCGGCCGTCGGGATGCCAGGCGGCCGGGCCGGCCAATATCCGCCGGTCGCCCAGGTCGACCTGCCAACGACGGCCCGCGCCGGTCGGGTCGAGAACCACCAGTCGCTGGCGCTCGGCGAGCTGGTCCGGCACGTCTGGCGAGCCGGTGACCGCCACCAGATCGCCGCCGGGTGACCAGGCCGCTGCGGCGTGCGCGGCGAAGGTGCCGGCGTCGAGCGTCCGCTCGGTGCCTCGGAACGGGTCGACGACGAGCAGGTCGTCGGGCTTCTCCGGGTCGTTGAGCTGCTGATTGTCCGGCCCGAAGCTGATCACGTCGTCGTCGTTGCTGCGGGTGCCCAGCACCTGCTGCCCGTCCGGCGACCACGCCATCGGGTGCACGCCAGTGCTCACCGTGCGGCGCTGCCGGCCAGTGGTGAGATCCAGCAGCTCTCCGAAGTACGGCCGGAGGTAGTGCCGTCCGTCCGGGGAGAGCAGGCCGTGCCCCTCGCCGATGCGTATCGGGACCAGCCGGTATGCGCCGTCTCGGTCGACCAGCACACCTGTCGACTCGAAGTAGCGGGTGCGTTCGGTGAAGAACAGCAGCGCGGCCGGACCGGCCGGGCGTTGCCCCACGGTGGCCTGCCACAGCCAGGGATCGTGCACCCGGGTCGGCACCATCCCGGCCGCGCTCCCGGCCGCCGTTGCGGCTGGTGTGTTGAGCGCGACGAGCCCCAGCACTAGCACGACCACTGCGGCACGCCGCAATCGTCCGCCGGTCAGTCCCATTGGCCCATTAGACGCGATGGCGGCCGGTCGTGATGCCCCGGCCGGCCGCGTCGCGGACTACCGCTCGGCCGGCGGGATGCGCCAGAGCCACACGTCGTCGACCCGTTGCGGCTCGCCGAACAGGGCGGTGCCGGTACGCCGCAACGCCTCCTCGTCGACCTCGAACTTCGCGCCGTGCACCTGGTCGGCGAGCACCACCGTCTCGATGCGCCAGTGCCGCAGGTCCGACTGGACCTCCCGGATCGTGCCGTCGGTGACGATCGGGACCAGCCCGGTGCGGCCGGCCTGGTCCATCAACGCGCTCAGCGTGCGCGGCACCGGGCCGATCCGACCCCGCCCGTCCGGCCCGCCGGGGCCGAGGAAGAAGCCGCCCGGGATGGCGAACTCGCCCTGCCGGTGCGACAGCGCGTACGCCTGCCACCGCTGACCGTCCGGGTAGATGTCCACGGTGAGTGGCACCGGGGTCAGCACCCCGTCGGGGGAGACGTACTCCCGCCACGTGCCGGAGGTGATGAACCGCGGGATCGGCTCCCGTTCGTCGGTCAACAGCGGGGTGGGCAGCAGCGGCACCAGGGCCACCGCGAAACCGAGCAGCCACGCCAGCTCCGTGGAGCGGTGCCGGGGCGGTGCGGCGCGGAGCTGGTCGACGACGTACGCCAGCAACAGCCCGACCACCGGCGCGACCACGAGCGCCAGACGAGCCGGCAGCGCGGCGTTCACCACCGGCAGTTGTCCCACCACGTCGAACGGCATGGGGAGGTCGGTGCGCCGGCCGTCGACCTTGGCGACCGGCCCGAAGGAGAGCACCGTGAAGACCAGCGCGACGGCGCCCAACGCCCAGAGGGTGGCCCGGCGGTGCGCGTCGGCCCGCCGCCACAGCGCGACGAAACAGACCACCGTGAGCACCAGCAACGGGATGCCGAAGAACGAGTTCTCCTCGGTCGGGTTCGGTGCCAGCGAGGTGCCCAACCCGGCCTCGCCGGCAAGCGAGCGGCGCGGGAAGGCGGCGAACGCCGCGATGTCCTCGGAGTGGATCACCGGGTCGAAACCGGTGCCGTGGAACCGCTGCGGCCCGGCGAAGTGCAACCACAGGGGGTACGACAGCAGCACGCCGGCGACCACCGCGGTCACCCCGAGCCCGCGCAGGAAGGAGGGCAGCGCGGCGCGTGCCTCCTCCCGGTTGGCCGGGTGCAGCGCCCAGATGGCGACGAACAACCCCAGCGCCAGCGCGGTGAAGAAGAGCCCCTCGGCGGCGATCGAGAAGGCCACCGCGACCAGCACGCCCAGGATCAGGCCGTCGCGTAGCCAGTGCCCCGCGCGGCGCAGCGCGAACAGCCGCCAGATCAGCAGGGGCACCAGCCAACCGGCGGTCCAGTTCAGGTGCGCGTTGGCGTGCGACACCATGCCGGGGGAGTAGGCGATGAACAGGGCGCCGACCCCGGCGGCCAGCCGGCTGCGGACCAGGTGCCGGGAGAGCAGCCAGTACCAGACCAGCGCGGTGGCGAGCAGGTTCAGGGTGAGGATCACCAGGAACGTCGTCGGTGGCCCGATCAGGTACGTGAGCGGGGCGAAGACCACCGCGTACACCGTGACCGTCGTGTTGACCGCGAGGTTCACGCCGTCCGGGACGTTGATCAGGTAGGTGAAGAGCGGGTTCTCCCCGTGGGTGACCGCGTGCCCGCCGAAGGCCAACAGCCACTCGAACAGCGCCTGGTCGCTCGAGTTGACGGTGACGGTGCGGACGTTCGGGTCCCGCCACAGCCCACTGGTCACCCACACGGCGAGCGCGAGCGCCACCAGCACGACGATCAGGTCGGCCCGGCGGTCCCGGACGGTTCGCGGCTGCGCGGGGGCGGGCCCGGTGGCCAGCGACGGGGAGGACGGCACGCAGCGGACGTTACCAACCGGACCTGGACGGGCCGGTCAGACCGGCGGTTGTCGTCGGTTCCGGTACGGCGGCGGCGGGCGGGGTTCGGCGTACACAACGTCTGTCGTGAATGTGTGACTGTGCCCCATGTCATCGCGGTGACACATCGTCGTAACGTCTCGGCAACTCGACCGTGACCCAGTTCACAGTCCGCCCCTCCAGGAGGCCGCCGTGCGCCGCTCCTCGTCCACCCTCACCCGGCTGCTCGGTGCGGTCGCCGGGATCGCCCTCGCCGCCGCCGGCGCGGTCGCCATCGCCGCCCCCGCCCAGGCCGCCACCCTCACCCAGATCACCGGGTTCGGTTCCAACCCCGGCAACCTCGCCATGTACGCCTACCGGCCGGACAACCTCCCGGCCAACTCCCCGGCCGTCGTGCTCCTGCACGGCTGCGTCCAGAACGCCTCCGGCTACTTCGCCAACTCCGGCTGGCAGAAGTACGCCGACCAGTGGAAGTTCGCCCTGATCGTCGCCCAGCAGCCCTCCGGCAACAACGCCAACTCCTGCTTCAACTTCTTCGAGGCGGGGGACACGACCCGGGGTCAGGGCGAGGCGCTGTCGATCAAGCAGATGGTCGACCACGCCAAGACGAACTTCGGTGTGAACGGTTCCCGGGTCTACGTCAGCGGGCTCTCCGCGGGCGGGGCGATGAGCGCGGTCATGCTTGCCACCTACCCGGACGTCTTCGCCGCGGGGTCGATCATCGCGGGGATCCCGTACCGCTGCGCCACCAGCATGGTCAACGCGTTCAGCTGCATGAACCCGGGCGCGGACAAGACCCCGGCCGCGTGGGGCGACCTGGTCCGGGGCGCGTACTCCGGCTACACCGGCCCGCGCCCACGGGTGGCCATCTGGCACGGCACCTCGGATACCACCGTCACCCCGCTCAACGGCACCGAGTCCCGCGACCAGTGGACGAACGTGCGGGGCGTGTCGCAGACCCCGACCAGCACCTCGTCGCTGCCCGGCAACACCAGCCTCGAGGTGTACGGCAACGACGACGTGCGGCTCTACCGGATCTCCGGGATGGGCCACGGCACCCCTGTCGACCCGGGCTCGTCGGCTGAGCAGTGCGGCACCGCCACCGCGTACTTCCTGGACACCATCTGCTCGACGTACCGGGACGCGCTCTTCTTCGGGTTGAACGGCGGCGGGACCAACCCCACCCCGACCCCGACGGCCACCCCCACCCCCACCCCCACGCCCACCGCGACCCCCACGCCGACGCCGACCCCCACCACGGCGCCGACCTGCGTGACGGCCAGCAACTACGCGCACGTGGCGGCCGGTCGGGCGTACCAGTCCGGCGGCTACGCCTACGCCAACGGCTCCAACCAGCGGATGGGCCTCTACAACACCTTCTACACCAGCACCCTCAAGCAAACCGCCCCCAACCACTGGGTAATCGGCTGCTAACCCCCCCCTGGCCCGTGTTGATCAAGAGGTTTGCGTCATCCGAGAGCCGGATTCTGACGCAAACCTCTTGATCAACAGGCGTGGGTGGGGGTCAGGCGGTGAGGGCTGCTTGTAGGGCACTATCGAGGGTCGGGTGCTGGTAGGGGTAGGCGGCTCGGGTCAGGACTCCGGGGAGGACCCGGGTGCTGGTGAGAGCCTCGTGGGCGAAACCGCCGAGGGCCACCTTGAGCGCCAGCGCGGGAATCGGAATGACCGCCGGACGGTGCAGTTGTCGGGCCAGCTCGCGGGTGAACTCGGCGTTGGTGACCGGGTTCGGTCCCACCACGTTGACCGGGCCGGCGATGTCGTCGCGGTCGAGCAGGAAGCGGATCGCGCCCAGCCAGTCGGCCATCGAGATCCAGGGCAGCCACTGCCGGCCACTGCCCAGCCGGCCGGCGATGCCGAGCTTGAACGGCAGCAGTTGCGGCTTGAGCATGCCGCCATCGCGGTGCAGCGGCAGGCCGGTACGCAGCCGGACCACGCGTACGCCGGCGTCCTCGGCCGGACGGGTCGCGGCCTCCCACACCCGGCAGACGTCGGCCAGGAAACCTTCGCCGGCCGGGGCGTCCTCCTCGACCGCCCGGTCGCCGGTGTTGCCGTACCAGCCGACGGCCGAGGAGTTGAGCAGCACCCGGGGCCGGTCCGCGGCGGGCAGCCCGGCGATCGTGGTCGCCAGCGTGGTGGTGGTGTCCACCCGGCTGGTGCGGATCAACCGCCGGTAGTCGTCGTTCCAGCGTTTGTCGCCGACGCCCGCGCCGGCCAGGTTGACCACGGCGTCGGCCTCGGCGACCACGGTCGGGTCGAGTTGCCCGGCGGCCGGGTCCCACAAGTGCTGCTGCGGCCCGCCCGGCCCTCGACGGACCAGCCGGGTGACCTCGTGCCCGTCGCGGACGAGCAGGTCGGCCAGCCGGGTGCCAAGGAAGCCGGACGCGCCGGCCAGAAGGATCCGCATACCCCCATCTTCGTCCAAACCCCCGCCGCCGGACGCACCCCCAGGCCCCCACCCCTCGCCGATCTTGCACTTCCGGTCGCCTATCTGCCCCGATAGGCCTGCTTTGTCACCACAGCAACTGCAAGATCGCCGGGAGGGGCGAGGGGCGAGGGGGGAGGGGCGGCTTACGGGGTGCGGAGGTCGGTTAGGAGGCGCTCCACCTCGGCGTAGGCGTCGACGTCCAGTGGGCCCAGCTCCAGGGTGGCCAGGTTCTCGTCGGCCTGGGCCACGGTGCGCAGGCCGGGGATCGGCACGGTACGAGGGCTGCGCGCCAGTAGCCAACCCAGTGCGCCCTGGGCCAGGGTGCGGCCGTCGGCGGTCAGCGCCGCGCGGACCTGATCGACCCGGGCCGCCCAGCGTGGCGTCGGCCGGCCGTCGGTGAACCACTCCAGCCACTCCGGTGCCCGTCCGCGCACGTCGTCCGCCCCGACCGCCCGCGTCGAGCCGGTGAGCAGACCCATCGCCAACGGGCCACGGTTGAGGCTGGCCAGGTCGTGTTTGTCGCAGACCGCAAGCACCGCCGCGTTGTCGCGCAGCACCGACTCGTCGTGTTGGATCGCGGCGCAGTGCGGGCCGGCGGCCGCGAATGCCTCCGCCGAGGCGGGGTCGTCGGTGCTCCAGCCGTACGCCCGGATTTTGCCCTGGTCGACCAGGGCCTCCAGGCTGTCGACCAGATCGAGCGCGGCGGGCACCGGCAGTGCGTTGATGTGCAGTTGGTAGAGGTCGACGTGGTCGGTGCCGAGCCGGCGCAGCGAGTCTTCCAGGCTGCGCACCGCGAAGGCCGGGCTGGCGTCGGTGCCGAGCGCCCGCCGGGTGGTCTCCTCGCTGACGTTGCCGAACTTGGTGGCGATGACCACGCTGTCCCGCCGCCCGGCGAGGGCCCGACCGAGGATCCGTTCGCTGTGCCCGGCGCCGTAGTTGCTTGCGGTGTCGAACAGGGTCACCCCGAGGTCGAGCGCCCGGTGGATGGTGCGGATGGACTCGTCGTCGTCCACCTCACCCCAGCCGAACGGCTGGCCGTCGTCGCCCCAGAGCGGCCCGCCGATGGCCCAGCACCCCATTCCGATCGCGCTCACCGTGATGCCGCTGCGTCCCAGCGTCCGTGTCGTCGTCATGGTCACCAGCCTCCAACCTGGAGCGCGCTCCAGGTCAAGCACTACCATCTCGCGACATGAGCGGTTACGCCCCCTCGGAGGCCGCCCGCCGCAGCGGCTTCAGCCTGGACACTCTGCGGTACTACGAGAAGATCGGCCTCCTCGCGGACGTGGAGCGCACGGCGGGCGGGCAGCGGGTCTTCACCGACGACGACCTCGGCTGGCTGGTGCTGTTCCGCTGCCTGCGCGACACCGGGATGCCGATCGCGCAGATGTGCCGGTACGCGCAGTTGGCCCGCGACGGCGAGCACACCGCCGACGAGCGGCACGAGTTGCTGCGCCACCACGCGGCGCGGGTCGAGGAGCAGATGCGCCTGCTCCAGCGCCAGTACGACCACCTCCGGGAGAAGATCCGCTTCTACGAGCGACTGCCCGGCACGACCCCGGGCGCGGAGGCCTAAGCGGGGCCGGGGGCGTGCGGCGGCGCGGTCAGGCCGAGCAGGTGCTCCGTCGTCCCGGGTCGACCGGTGAGCGCGTTCAGTGCCGTGACCAGCCGCTTCTCCTCGTAGCGGAAGTGCGATTCGAGCAGGGCCGCCAACCCGCCCAACTCGGCGCGCACCTGGGCGACCGGCACCCCTGCGTCGCCGCCCAGAAGGGCCTCCACCCGTTCCAGGATGCCCGCCACCACCTCGTGATCGGTGATCAGGTTCTGGATGACCGGGCGCAGCTCCGGGACCTCGTCGGCCAGCAACCGGAACGCGCCCGCGTCCTCACCCGTGTGGTGTCGGCCGAGCGCGGCACAGAAGGTCAGGCAGTGCGCCCGCAGGTCCCGGGACGGGGTGTCGAGGCTTGCCTGAAGTCGGGCCAGTTCCGCGCTGAGCCAGAGGTGGATCTCGATCATCTGATTGCCGACGGCGGCGAGCCGGTCGGCAGGTGAATTGGTTGGGTGCACGTTCGTCCCATGCTGTCCCCGCGCCTCCATGCCCACGGCGGCCTTCGGGCCGGGTGCACTGCGACGCTGCGCCGAAGTGTAGGGCCACCCGGTCACGCCACCCAACCCGGAACGTTGCCGCATTCACGGCGCGGTCGGCTCGTCGGTCTCCCGGACGTCGTGCCACCGCGCGCGCCAGGCGGCCTCGTGGGCCTCGTGGCTGGTCCGCTCCTGGAAGACGGCGGCCCGCAGGGCGTGCCGGGACTGCGACATCACCATCACCTCCACGGCCACCAGGCCCACGCAGATCACCGTCGCGAGGGTGAGCGCGCCGATCGCCGGCAGGTGCTGACCGATCGGGAGGGCCACCGTGAGCGCCACGATGACGCCGACGCGGGTCCACGTGACGGTGTGCAGCGTACGGAGCTGAAAGAGTAGATTGACGGCGTAGTAGCAGATCAACCCGCCGAAGAGCATCGGCACCGCCCACCCCTCGACCTTCTCGGATATCCCGCCGGCCGGGTCGGTGATCTTGTGCAGGATCTCCTCGTTGCCGATCGAGAAGAGGATCACCCCGGCGATCATCGGCAGGTAGAGGTACGCGTACGCGTCGCGGGCCATCGCCACCCGGGGGCCGCCCTCCGCCGCGTGCAGGGCGATCCGGGCGGCCGGTCCGATGAAGTCGAAGTGCGCCCACCAGAGGGCGGCGGTGACCACGATGCCGAGCGCGGCGGCCGCCACCGCCGGCCAGGTGACGGGCTTGCCGAGCAGGTTGCCGCCGACTCCCGTCGAGATGATCGACTCGCCCAGCGCGATGATCAGGATGAGGTCGTAGCGTTCCGTCCAGTGCTCGGCGCTCGTCACCCCCCAGCCCCAGGTGCCGACGATGAAGCCGGTGGCGTACTGGACCACCACCACGATGATCCACAGCCCGTCGCGGACCATGGCGGCCTGGTCGGGGTCGGGGATCTGCGCCGGGATGAGCGCGGCCGCCAGCAGCAGCACGATGCTCACCGCCAACTCCGGGGCGAACCGTCGCAACTGTCGCCGCTCCTGCGGGCTGTCCCGTACCACGTGCTGATAGAGGACCATGTGTACGGCCCGGACCACGACGTAGCTGATCGCCACGAGCATCGGGCCGGCAGCGCTCCCCTTCGGGTCGCTGAACGCCTGCGGCAGCGCCAACGCGAACGCGAACAGGGCGACCATCGCGACCACCATGAGCGCCGGGACGTAGCCCTCGCCGAGCCGTACCCGGGTGGCGACCAGGCTGTGCACGACCCAGATCCACCAGAGCACGGCGAGCACCAGGCCGGCGTGCAGCAGTTGCCGGCCGGTGATGTTCGCGGCGGTGGCCCGGGTGATGATGAAGAACGAGAAGACGAAGACCAGGTCGAAGAAGACCTCGAACTTGTCCACCCGGGCACCGGGGGCGATCGGGACGGCCGGCCCCAACTGCCCACGCCGCCGGTAGCCGCCCACGCCCCCACTCTGGCAGCGTCCGGCCTGGTCGGAGGCCCGAACGGCGATGGCGACGGAGTCGGGCGTTACCTCCGGTCCGGGTCGGGGAAGCACCCAGACCCACGGCCTCCCGCAGGGGACCCGGTCGGTACGCCCTACCCCGGACAAGGATGGACAATGACGACGAACAACCCGATCACCACTTCGTTTTCCCACCACTCCACCGCCATGGACGTGATTCGGGGCGTCGACCTCGTCGGACGGCGGGCGATCGTCACCGGCGGGTCCTCCGGGATCGGCGTGGAGACGGCCCGCGCCCTGGCCAGCGCCGGAGCGGAGGTCACCCTGGCCGTCCGCAACCCCGACGCGGGCCAGCAGGCCGCCGACGACATCAGCGGCACCACCGGCAACGACCGTGTCCTGGTCGCCCCGCTCGACCTCGCCGACCAGGGCTCGGTCGCCGACTTCGTGGCCAACTGGGACGGCCCGTTGCACATCCTTGTCAACAACGCCGGAATCATGGCCGCACCCCTGTCGCGCACGCCGCAGGGCTGGGAGATGCAGTTCGCCACGAACCACCTGGGGCACTTCGCCCTCGCGACCGGGCTGCGCCCGGCGCTCTCGGCCGGTGACGGGGCCAGGATCGTCTCGGTCAGCTCCGCCGCCCACCTGCGTTCACCGGTGGTCTTCGAGGACATCCAGTACGACAAGCGGGAGTACGAGCCGTGGCAGGCGTACGGGCAGTCCAAGACGGCGAACGTGCTGTTCGCCGTGGAGGCCACCCGGCGCTGGGCCGACGACGGCATCCTCACCAACTCGCTGATGCCCGGCGCGATCCGGACCAACCTCCAGCGCTACGTGAGCGAGGAGGAGCTGAGCCGGCTGCGTACGGGTAACGCGGCGGCCTGGAAGACCGTCGAGCAGGGTGCCGCCACCTCCGTGCTGGTGGCCGCGTCGCCGTTGCTCGACGGCGTGGGCGGGCGCTACTTCGAGGACTGTCAGCAGGCCGCCCCCGCCCAGCCCGGCCAGCGCACGGGGGTCGCCGACTACGCGCTGGACCCGGAGGCCGCAGAGCGGCTCTGGCAGGTCTCGACCGCCCTGCTCAAGGGCTGAGGACGGCAAACGGAAGGGCGCCCCGGTCGACGACCGGGGCGCCCCTGCGGCGTTGCGGGTGGATCAGGCCAGGCCCAGCTCCGACTCGAAGTTGCCGGCCTCCAGCCGCTCCTTGACCGCGGTCAGGAAGCGGGCCGCGTCGGCGCCGTCGATCAGTCGGTGGTCGTAGGACAGGGCCAGGTAGACCATCGAACGGACCGCGACGACCTCGCCCAGATCCGGGTCGTTGACCACGACCGGCCGCTTGACCACGGCACCCGTGCCGAGCATCGCCGACTGCGGCGACGGCACGATCGGGGTGTCGAAGAGCGCGCCCCGGCTGCCCGTGTTGGTGAGCGTGAACGTCGCCCCGGCGATCTCGTCCGGGCTGATCTTGTTGGTCCGGGTCCGCTCGGCCAGGTCCGCGACCCGCTTGGCGATGCCACCCAGGTTGAGGTCACCGGCGTTGTGGATGACCGGTGTCAGCAGACCCCGCTCGGTGTCCACCGCGATGCCGAGGTGCTCCGCCTCCGGGAAGGTGATGGTGCCACCGTCGAGGTCCATCCGCGCGTTGACGATCGGGTACGTCTGCAGCGCCTCGATCGCGGCGAGGGCGAAGAACGGCAGGAAGGAGAGCTTCACGCCGTGCCGCTGCACGAAGGAGTCCTTCGCCTGCGCCCGCAGCTTGGCGATCCGGGTGACGTCCACCTCGACCACGGTGGTGAGCTGCGCCATCTCGTGCAGCGACTCGTGCAGCCGGGTGGCGATGGCCTTGCGGATGCGCGGCAGCTTCTCGGTGGTGCCCCGCTTGCCGCTCGGCTGCGGCTTCGCGGCCGGCTTGGCGGCAGCCGCCGACGGCGCAGCGGCCGGTGCGGCGGCGGGAGCGGCCTTGGCGGCCTTCGCCTTCTCGGCGGCCTCCAGCACGTCCTGCTTGCGGATGCGGCCACCGACGCCGGTGCCGTTGAGCGTGGCCAGGTCGACACCGTGCTCGCCGGCCAGCTTGCGGACCAGCGGGGTCACGTACCCGGCGGCCTCCTCGCCGGCACCCGGTGCCGGGGCGGACGGGCGCGGCGGCGTCGAGGTCGACGCGGCCGGCTGCGCGGCCTGCTCGGTCTTCGCCGGCTGCGCCGAGCTCTCGGTCTCCGCGGCGGGCTCGTTGTACGACATGCCGGGGGTCGGCTCCTCGACCTTCGGCTCCGGCTTCGGCTCGGCCTTCGGCGCCGGCTTGGCCTCCGCCTTCGGCTCGGGCTTCGGCTCGGGCTGCGCCGGGGCGGGGGCGCCGCCCGCGACGCCGATGATCGCCAGGTCGGCGCCGACCGCCGCGGTCTCGTCCTCGGCGACCTTGATCTCCAGAACCGTGCCGGCGACCGGCGACGGGATCTCCGTGTCGACCTTGTCGGTGGAGACCTCCAGCAGCGGCTCGTCGACCTCGATGGTCTCGCCGACCTGCTTCAGCCAGCGGGTGACCGTACCCTCGGTGACGCTCTCACCCAGGGCGGGCATCTTCACCGCGGTGCCCTCGCCCGACGAGGCGGCGGCCGGAGCCGGCGTCTCGGCGGGGGCCTCGTCCTGGGCCACCTCGTCGGCGGTGCCCTCGGCGGCGGCCGTCGGCTCGGCGGCCGGCTCGACCGACTCGGCCGGCGCCTGCTGCTGCTCCTGCGGGGCGGCCTCGCCACCGCCGGTCGACTCGCCCTCACCGGCGATGACGGCCAGCTCGCTGCCGACCTCGGCGGTCTCGTCCTCGCCGACCACGATGCGGCTCAGCACGCCCGCAGCGGGCGACGGGATCTCGGTGTCGACCTTGTCGGTCGAGACCTCGAGCAGGGGCTCGTCGACCTCGACCGTGTCGCCCTCCTGCTTGAGCCAGCGCGTGACGGTGCCCTCGGTGACGCTCTCGCCGAGCCGGGGCATGGTGACCGATACCGGCATGTTCTCCAGACTCCTTCATTCCCCTGGGGGGATCTTCGCCCGTCGCCGGACGCCGCGGTTTGGGTGATCAGGCGTGCGCGTGCAGCGGCTTGCCGGCGAGGGCCAGGTGCGCCTCGCCCAGGGCCTCGTTCTGCGTCGGGTGGGCGTGCACGAGCTGGGCGACCTCGGCCGGGTAGGCCTCCCAGTTGTAGATGAGCTGAGCCTCACCGATCAGCTCACCGACCCGGGCACCGATCATGTGTACGCCGACGACCGGGCCGTCCTCGACCCGGACCAGCTTCACGAAGCCGGTGGTCTTGAGGATCTGGCTCTTGCCGTTGCCACCCAGGTTGTAGTTGTACGTCTTGACCTTGTCGGCGCCGTACTGCTCCTTGGCCTTCGCCTCGGTGAGACCCACCGACGCCAGCTCCGGGTCGCAGTAGGTGACCCGCGGGATGCCGACCTCGTCGATGACGGCCGGGGTCTGCCCGGCGATCTCCTCGGCGACGAAGATGCCCTGCTGGAAGCCCCGGTGCGCGAGCTGGAGGCCGGGCACGATGTCGCCGACCGCGTAGACGTTCGGCACGTTCGTGCGCAGCCGCTCGTCGGTCAGCACGTAGCCGCGGTCCATGGTGACGCCCTGCTCCTCGTACCCGAGGTTCGCGGTGTTCGGGCCGCGACCGACGGCGACCAGCAGCAGCTCGGCCTCGACGGTCTCGCCACCCTGGATGGTCAGCTTGACGCCGCCCTCGGTCTTCTCGACCTTCTCGAACGGCTTGCCGACCTTGAAGTTGATCTTCCGCTTGCGGAACGCCCGCTCCAGCGCCTTGGACGACTCCTCGTCCTCGGCGGCGACCAGCCGGGGCAGCGCCTCGACGATCGTCACGTCCACACCGAAGGACTTCCACACGCTCGCGAACTCGACGCCGATCACACCGCCACCGAGCACGATCACCGACGACGGCACGCGGTCCATCGTGAGGGCGTGGTCGCTGGTGATGATCCGCTCGCCGTCGACCTCCAGGCCGGGCAGGCTCTTCGCGTACGAGCCGGAGGCGAGGACGATGTTGCGGCCGGTGTAGCGCTTGCCGTCCACCTCGACCACGTTCTTGCCGACCAGCTTGCCGGCGCCCTCGACGATCGTGATGCCCTTGTTGCCCTTCAGCATGCCCTGCAGGCCCTTGTACAGCCGGGCGATCACGCCGTCCTTGTACGAGTTGACCCCGGCCATGTCGATGCCGATCAGCTCGGCCTTGACCCCGAACTGCTCCGACTCGCGGGCCTGGTCGGCGATCTCGGCCGCGTGCAGCAGAGCCTTCGTCGGGATGCAGCCGTTGTGCAGGCAGGTGCCCCCGAGCTTGCCCTTCTCCACCAGCGCGACCTTCAGGCCCAGCTGGACGGCGCGCAGCGCGGTCGCGTAGCCGCCGCTGCCACCTCCGAGAATGACAATGTCGAAGGTCGCTTCGTTCGGCTCGCTCACGTCCAACTCCCAGGTCGCGTCGCTGCATCGGGGGTCACGGGGATGTAACACGGACACACCCCACCTCGGTCATCTTGTCACCACTGGGCACAGGGTGCGTACTGAGGTGCCCAACGACACGTCATCGACACGTACCCTTGGCACCGTTGTCGATGACGCACGCTGGGGGAGAGATCCGGTGGGGTTGTTCCGGCGCCGCAAACAGGCGGCCGTGCCGAGCCATGACCGTGCCGCCGATCGTGGCGACCTTGACCATCTGGAGAACTTCATCCGGAGCCGGCGCGGCGTCGAGGCGTACATCGAGCCCCGGACGACGGTGACCGAGACCACGGTCATCCTGATCGCCGACGACGGGGAGTGGACCCGCCGCCGCATCGACGGCCCGGACGGGGCCCGGCGCTTCGCGTACCGGATGGGCATCCCGGTGTACGACGTCCGACTGATGGGCTACCCGCAGCGGATGCGCGACTTCAACGAGCGCCGCAAACGTCGCCCCGAGCGGCACTGAGAGGGGCCCCCGGTGTCGACCGGGGGCCCCTCGTCTTCCGTTCCGTCAGCCGTTGGCGGCGACGTCCTCGACGAGCTGCACGAGCGTGCGGACCGGGACGCCGGTGCCGCCCTTGGTCCAGTAGCCGACCGGCTCGCCCGAGTGGTAACCCGGCCCGGCGATGTCGATGTGCGCCCAGGCCACGTCGTCGGTCACGAACTCGCGCAGAAACACGCCGCCCTGCAGCATGTGACCGGCCCGGTCCATCCCGGCGTTGACCTGCGAGATGTCCGCCACATCCGACTCCATGCCCTTACGCACGTCGTCGGGCAGCGGCATCGGCCACGCCGGCTCGCCGACGGCGTCGCCGACCACCTTCACCCGGTCGCACAGCTCCGGGGTGCCCATCACGCCGGCCATCCGCTTGCCCAGCGAGATGACCTGGCCGCCGGTCAGGGTGGACGTCTCGAACAGGTAGTCGGTGCCGTCCGCGCAGGCGCGGGCCATGGCGTCGCCGAGGATCATCCGGCCCTCGGCGTCGGTGTTGAGCACCTCGACGCGCTTGCCGTTGAACATGGTGATCACGTCACCCGGCCGGTAGCTGGTGCCCGACGGCATGTTCTCCGCCATCGGCAGGTACGCGCTGACCGCCACCGTCGGCTTCAGCGCGGCGATCGCCAGCATGGCCGCACCGACAGCGGCGGCGCCCGCCATGTCGGACTTCATCTCCCACATGCCCTGCGCCGGCTTGATCGAGATGCCGCCGGTGTCGAAGGTGATGCCCTTGCCGACGAGCGCGACCCGCTTGCCGTTGCCGCCACCCTGCGGGGTGTAGGTCAGCTTCACCAGCCGCGGCGGCGCCTCCGAGCCCTGCCCGACCGCGACGATGCCGCCGTACCCGCCAGCGGCGAGCGCCGCCTCGTCGAGCACCTCGACGCCGAGGCCCGCCTCGCGCGCCGCGCCTGCCACCGCGTCGGCGAACGACGGCGGACGCAGCTCGTTCGGCGCGGTGTTCACCCAGTCCCGGCTGAGCCGGACCGCGCCCGTCACCGCCTGCGCCCGGACGACCTCCGCCTGGGCGCCCGCGTCACCGGCGTCCGGCACCGCGATGAGCACCTCGGCCACCGGCTCCCGCCGGGTCGGCTGGGGCCGGGTCTTGTAACCGGCGAACCGGTACCCACCCAGCAGCGCGCCCTCGGCCACCGCGCGCAGCTCGGCCGACGCGTCCGCGTCGTCCGGCAGCGGCAGTGCCAACGCGACCCTGGGTGCGCCCGCCAGTGCCCGGATCGCGGCACCGGCGGCCCGGCGCAGCGTCTCCGGGGCCGGGGCGGCGCCCGACGGCTCCGGGCCGAGCCCGACCGCGGTGACGAGCGGGGCGGTCACGGTGCCCAGCGTGGCCAGCTTGATGACCTCACCCGGCCCGCCGGTCGCCCCGAGCAGCGCGAGGGTCTCGGTCAGCTTGCCGTCGAACGCGGCCGCGATGCTCTCCGCGCCGCTGGCGAGCAGCAGGGTGCCGGCGAGGCCGCTGGTGGCGCCCTGCTCTCCGGTCTGGCTGTGCACGCCGATCACGATCGCGTCGACGGCGAGCTCGGCCGGGTCGGTGTCGACCAGGCTCAGGTTGGTGGTGCGGGGTGATGTCACTGAAGCTACTCCGGGCGGGCCGGGCCGGTCGCGGCGTCGCGTACCAGCGGTGGAGGTCTCCGGCGGAACCTACCCGCCGGACGTCATGGCTGTCCCGCCGACAGCGCCAGCGGGCTCCCGCCGATGCTAACCAGCGACGTTGCCCCCGGTAAGTTGCCACCCATGACCGACGTGACCTCCGACGCCGCCGCGACCCGGCTGCGCCGTTCCCCGCTGCACGAGCGGCACACCGCCGCCGGAGCCAAGTTGGCCCCCTTCGGGGGCTGGGAGATGCCGCTGGAGTACGCCGGCGGTGGGGTGCTCAAGGAGCACACCGCGGTGCGTACGGCGGTCGGGGTCTTCGACGTGTCGCACCTGGGCAAGGCCCGGGTGAGCGGCCCCGGCGCGGCCGACTTCGTCAACTCCTGCCTCAGCAACGACCTGGGCCGGATCGGCCCCGGCCGGGCGCAGTACACGCTCTGCTGCGACGACGCCACCGGCGGCGTGGTGGACGACATCATCGCCTACCTCTACGCCGACGACCACGTCTTCCTCATCCCGAACGCGGCGAACACCGCCGAGGTGGTGCGCCGGTTGCGCGCCGTCGCGCCCGCGCAGGTGACCGTCACCGACGAGCACGAGGCGTACGCGGTGCTGGCCGTGCAGGGCCCCCGCTCGGCCGAGTTGCTCGCCGCCCTGGACCTGCCCACCGAGCACGGCTACATGAGCTTCTCCGCCGCGAGCCTGACCGGGGTGGAGCTGACCGTCTGCCGTACCGGCTACACGGGTGAGCTGGGCTACGAGTTGGTGGTGCCGGCGGAGGACGCGGTGGCCGTCTGGGACGAGCTCTTCGCCGTCGGCGCGCCGTTCGGGCTGCGCGCCTGCGGGCTGGCAGCCCGGGACACCCTGCGGACCGAGATGGGTTACCCGCTGCACGGGCAGGACCTCTCCCTGGACATCAGCCCGGTGCAGGCCCGCTCCGGCTGGGCGGTCGGTTGGGACAAGCCGGCCTTCTGGGGCCGCGACGCGCTGCTCGCCGAGAAGGCCGCCGGCCCCCGGCGTACGCTGCGCGGCCTGGTGGCCGTCGACCGGGCCATCCCACGGCCCGGCATGACCCTGCACGTGGGTGACGTCCAGGTCGGCACCGTGACCAGCGGCACCTTCAGCCCGACGAGGAAGCAGGGCATCGCGCTGGCCCTGCTCAACACCGACGCCAACCTAACGGACGGCGCCGAGGTCGAGATCGACATCCGAGGCCGCCGAGCCCCCCTAACCCTAACCAAGCCCCCCTTCGTAAACCCCTCAGTGAAGTAACCCCCCACCCCACCCCCACCCCACCCCCCCTTGCCTGGGTGATCAAGAGGTTTGCGTCACGTTCGGGCGA
>NZ_JBSGIV010000078.1:0-26949 GCF_053605225.1 Micromonospora sp. NPDC003944 | reverse complement strand
CCGGTGGCCCGGCGGCCCGGTGGCCCGGCGGCCCGGTGGCCCGGCGGCCCGGTGGTCCGGTGGTCCGGTGGTCCGGGTGGCCGGGGCGGCCGGGGCGGCTCGGGCGCTCCGGGTGGCTCAGGTGGTCGGGGTCGCCAGGTGGTTCGGCGGGGACCGCTCGGGAACGTGTCCCTGTCGGCCAAGTCGTGATCGTTTGTTGAGGGAAGTCGGTTTGGAATTTAGGTGGGTCGGGCAATTAACGGTCACGACAGGAAGCACACACACCGTGTGTCAGACATTCTTTGAAGGAGGGTGGCCGTGGAGCTCACCGTGTGGGGCATCATCACTGCGATCGTTGTTGGTCTCATCGTCGGCGCGCTCGGCCGCCTGGTCGTCCCGGGCCGGCAGAACATGCCGATCTGGTTGCACCTGCTGATCGGCATCGGCGCTGCGCTGCTGGGCACGGTCCTGGCGCGCGCCATCGGCATCGCGACCGAGACCAGCGGTGTCGACTGGGGCGAGCTGCTGGTGCAGGTCGTGGTGGCCGCGATCGCGGTCGCGCTGGTGGCCGGTGTGGGTGGCCGCCGCCGCGTCACCCGATAACGACCCGGCGCCGGCCGATAACGACCCGGCATCATCTGGCGATACAGCACCACTGGTAGGACAGCACGACGGAAAGGGCGCCCGGCGAGAGCCGGGCGCTCTTTCGTGCTGAAGTGCCCGGCTTTGGCCAGATGTCGGGGCCTCGGTCGTCGGGCCGCTGCGGTACGGTCGCGACGCTTCAGCCGGTACCGCCCACTGTCGTAAAGGAATCCTCCGTACTAGGGTGCGGCGGAGAAGGTTAGTTCCAGGCGGCGCGAGGGGAGAAGTGGCGTGAACAGGTGGAAGCGGCTGGCCCCGGTCACCGCCATGGTGGCCTCGGCCGCGATGGTGCTGACCGGCTGTGGAGGCTCCGGCGACGACGCGGCCGACGACAGCAAGCTCACGGTCTGGATGATGGGCGAGGGCGGGGACGCACAGAACTCCTTCCTCGACGGTGTCGAGGCCGAGTTCCGCCAGAAGCACCCCGACACGGATGTCGTCGTGCAGTACATCCCCTGGCTCGAGGCGCCCAAGAAGTTCCAGGCCGCGCTGGCCGGTGGTGAGGGGCCGGACATCACCGAGCTGGGCAACACCGAGACGCAGGGTTGGGCCGCCCAGGAGGCGCTCGCCGACGTGAGTGTTCGGATGGGCGGCTGGGCCGACGGCAAGGATCTGCTGCCCGACCTGGTGCGCAACGCGCAGCTCGACGGCAAGCAGTACGGCGTGCCCTGGTACGCGGGCGTGCGTGCGATCTACTACCGCACCGACTGGTTCGCCGAGGCCGGCGTGCAGCCCCCGAAGACCTGGGACGACCTGGTCACCGTGGCGAAGGCCGTGCAGGCGAAGAAGAAGGGCACCTACGGCATCGCCCTGCCGGGCAACTCCGAGCTGCCCTTCTACTCCTTCCTCTGGGGCGCGGGCGGCGAGATCGCCAGCAACCAGGGCGGCACCTGGAAGTCCGGCTACACCACCCCCGAGGCGCAGCGGGCCGTCAAGTTCTGGACCGATCTGGTGACCGTGCACAAGGTGGCCCCGCCTGCGGCGGCCGGCTGGAACGAGATCGACGCGCGTACCCAGTTCGCCACCGGCAAGGCCGCGATGGCCTTCGCCGGTAGCTGGCAGCAGGGCGCCATCAAGAAGGACAACCCCGAGATCGAGAAGGTCTGGGGTACGTTCCCGATCCCCAGCCCGGACGGCAAGGCGGCGCCCGGTTTCGCGGGTGGCTCGGACGTGGCGATCTGGAAGGACAGTGAGCGGCAGGACCTGGCCTGGGACTACCTGACCGTGCTGCTCAACAAGAAGAACGCGCAGAGCTTCGCGAGCAGCCTCGGCTTCTTCCCGGTCTACCAGGATCTGGTCTCCGGCGACGCGTACGCGAACGACAAGGTGATGGCGGCGTTCGCCACCACCATGCAGAACACGAAGCTCACGCCGCTCACTCCGAAGTGGGTGGAGGTCAGCCGGACCAAGACGGTGACCCAGTCGATGAACAGCTCGGTCATGAAGGGTCAGAAGACGGTCGAGAAGGCTACCGCCGACGCGGCCGGCGAGATGGAAGGCATCCTCAACTCCAAGTGACCACGCTGACCGAGGCGCCGGAGACGTCCGCCGCGCGGGAGACCCCCGCGCGGCGGCGTCGCCGGGTGGACCGCCTGCCCTACCTGCTGCTCCTGCCTGCCCTGCTGATCATCGGGGTGCTGCTGCTCTGGCCGCTCGGCCAGGTGGTGGTGATGTCCTTCTACCGGCTGAACAGCGTCCGGCAACTGCGCGGCGATCGGGAGTGGCCGTGGGTGGGGCTCGGCAACTACGCCGACATCCTCTCCGACCCGTTCTTCCTCACCGTGCTGCGCAACACGGTGCTGTTCGCCGCGGCCAACGTGCTGCTCACCATGGTGCTCGGCACCCTGGTGGGGCTGCTGCTCAACCGGCTCGGTCGCAAGATGGCGACGTTCGTGGCCAGTTGCGTGATGCTCGCCTGGGCCACGCCGGCTCTGACCGGCACCATCGTCTGGAAGTGGATCTTCGACGACACGAGCGGCCTGGTCACCTGGCTGTTCAACGCGCTGCCGGACGGGCTCTCGAACGGCCTGTTCGGGCGCAGCGACTGGACCGGCTACGGCTGGTTCAACTCGCCGCTGCTCTTCTTCGCCATCCTCACCCTGGTGGTGGTCTGGCACTCGTTCCCGTTCATCGCGGTCAGTGTGCTGGCGGGTCTCAAGAGCGTGCCGAGTGAGCTGCACGAGGCGGCCCGGGTGGACGGTGCCAGCCCGTGGCGGGTCTTCTGGACGATCACCTTCCCGCTGCTGCGGCCGGTCTTCGGGATCCTGATCGTGCTCTCCACGATCTGGGACTTCAAGGTCTTCACCCAGCAGTTCGTGCTGGCCGGTGGCACCCAGGACCGGCCGACGTTCATGCTCGCCATCTACTCGTACGCCGAGGCCTTCTCACCGCCGCCGAAGTACGGGCTCGGCGCGGCCATCGCGGTGATCCTCACGCTGATCCTGCTCGTGGTCACCGGCTTCTACGTACGGATGGTGCTCAGGCAGGAGGACGAGTCGTGAAGAAAGTCGCCCTCAACGGCGCCGGGCTGCTCGTCGCGCTCTTCGCGGCGTTCCCGGTCTACTGGATGATCTCCACCTCGCTGAAGCCGAGCAACGAGATCTTCTCGGCCACCCCGCAGCCGGTGCCCACCCATCCGACGTTGGCGCACTACCGGGAGATCCTGACCGGCAACCTGATCCCCGGCGTCAGCTTCCTCGACTTCTTCCTCAACAGCGCGCTCGTCGCCGTCGCCACGGTGGTGCTCAGCGGCCTGGTGGCGTTGCTCGCCGCGACCGCGGTGGCCCGGTTCCGGTTCCGGCTGCGCACCAGCTTCCTGATCATGTTGCTGATCGTGCAGATGATCCCGCTGGAGGCGCTGGTCATCCCGCTGTTCCTGATGATCCAGCGGCTCGGGCTCTACAACACCCTGCCCAGCCTGATCCTCACGTACCTGGGTTTCTCGCTGCCGTTCGCGGTCTGGATGCTGCGCGGCTTCGTCGCCGCGGTGCCGAAGGAACTGGAGGAGGCGGCGGCCATCGACGGAGCCAGCCGGGCCCAGACCTTCCGCCGGGTGCTCTTCCCGCTTGTCGCGCCCGGCCTGGTCGCCACCAGCATCTTCTCCTTCATCACGGCGTGGAACGAGCTGATCTTCGCGTTGACGTTCATCAACGACCAGGGCAGCTACACACTGCCGGTGGCGATGACCTTCTTCTTCGGCCGGGACGACACCAACTGGGGGCCGGTGATGGCCGCGTCCACCCTGTTCACCCTGCCGGTCATCATCTTCTTCCTGCTGGTGCAACGCCGGATGGTCTCCGGTCTGGTGGCCGGCGCCGTCAAGGGCTGACCTCCGCGCCGTACCGCGAGGGCGGGCCTAGGCTGACGGCCATGACGGGCAGGGTGGCAGCGGTGAACCTCGGCATCGTGACCGAGGCGGAGTGGGCCGGCGACGCGAGCGGACGCAGTGGCATCGACAAGCGGCCGGTCGACGGCCCGGTCTCGCTGCTCACCGGCGGCGTGGCGGGCGACTTCATCGGCGAGCGCGCCCATCACGGTGGTCCTGACCAGGCGGTCTACGCCTACGCGGAGGAGGACGCCGCGTGGTGGATGGCCGAACTGGGGCGGGACATCCGGCCCGGCGGCTTCGGCGAGAACCTGACCACCTACGCGGTCGACGTCACCGGCGCGGTGATCGGTGAGCAGTGGCAGGTCGGCTCCGCCCTGCTCCAGGTCACCAAGCCGCGCACCCCCTGCACCACCTTCGCCGGGTTCTGGGGCGTACCGGATCTGATCAAGCGGTTCACCGTCCGGGCGTCTCCCGGGGCCTATCTGCGGGTGTTGCGCGAGGGGGAGGTCGGTGCGGGTGACCCGGTCGAGGTGGTGGACCGGCCGGCGCACGGCGTGACGATCGGCGAGGTGTTCCGGGCGACGAGCCTGGAGCCGGAGTTGCTGCCGCGTCTGCTCGACGCCGAGGACCTGCCGGAGCCGATCCGGGAGAAGGCCCGACGCCGTCTCGCCGCCCGGAGCTGACCGGCCGCGCCGACCGCCGTCGACGTGCGGAACGGCCCCCTGTCGTCGCTCGGCGGGACAGGGGGCCGTTCTGTGAGCAGAGGATCAGCGGAGCCAGGGGATGTTGCGGTCGAGCAGACCGCGCTCCTTGAGCTCCTTGCGCAGCGGGATCTCGTCGTCGACGTACCCGTCCCAGTTGATGCCCCAGTAGTTGGCGGTGTGGGTGCCCTCACCGATCAGCTGGCGCTGGACGGGGGTGCGGTTGCGGTACCACTCGCCGTTCACGTCGGGGTGCAGCTCGTCCAGCGGGCGGATCCACCGGTAGGTGTAGCCCACGAAGAGCATCTTGCGGGTGATCGTCGACAGGTTCGTCGAGCGGGAGTGCCACTGCCGGCGGTCGAAGATGAAGGCGTCGCCCGGGTTGGCGGTGATCTCCACCGTGCCCTCCGGGTCCGGGTTGTGCACGCTGAGGTCCTTGGGGCGGTCCAGCGAGTTCCACAGGTGGCTGCCGGGAATGACCTTGGTGGCGCCGCGGCCGGTCTCGGAGAGGTCCGACAGCACGTACGCGACCTTCAGCGAGAACATCGGCCGGGGCAGGTTCGGGTCCATCGTCTCCGGGTCGGAGTTCTGCCGGTACCCGTCCTGGTGCCAACCCCAGTACGGCTTCTCCGGCTCGGCGGCCGGCGGGGTGACGTCCAGGTGGTTGTGGTGGGTGTAGATGTTCCAGCCGGCCAGCCCCCACATGTACGGGAACGCGATCGGGTGGGTCAGCAGCTCACCGAAGAGCTCGTCGCGCTCCAGGAAGCCCAGCAGGTGCAGGGTCCCGTCCTTCTTGGTGGTGCCCTTCGCCTGCTCCTCCGCGTAGACGCGGTCGACAGCCGCCTCCAGCGCCGCCCGGTGGTCCTCCGTCAGGACGTTGCGCAGCAGGAGGAAGCCCTGCTCGTGGAACTCCTTGCGGTCAGTGTCGCTGATCGGTTCGTAACCGGTCCGGTCGCCGTAATCGAACACCGCGTCGTACCCCTCCCCATGAGGTGAAACCTTTTCTGGCACAGGCCGCCGATCGTAACGCGGTGGTCCAGGCATCGGGGAAGGTGTGTTGGTGGGATTGGGCCACATCGGGACGGCGCGCAGCGGGAAAAACGCACACAGTGATATCTAGGTGATCAATAGCGCGATTTGGTGCTTGTTGCCCGATTGTGCGGTGACTGCCGGTTAAGAGATCCGGGTCGTCAGCCCTCGTTGAACACCTCGGCCACCACCTGGCCGGCGGGGCTGCGCTGGCCGTCCACCCGGGCCCACGAACCGCCGCGGGCGGTCCACTCCAGGTCGCCGAAGCGGACCCGCTTCACCCCGTGGTCCTGGGCGTGCGACACCAGCCAGTGCGCGTACCGCCAACCGTCACGTTGGTCGCTCGGAGTCACCGCCAGCCCGGTCGGGTCGGTCGGGTCGGTGCCCTTCAGGCCCCAGTCCAGCACCAGGTTGCGGGTCAACTGCGCGGCCGCCGCCGCGCCGTACATCGCCGGGGTGCGCCCCACCGTGCAGGCGACCGCGCCGCTGGCGTCGCCGAGCAGGGCCCGGCTGAGCACCTCGGAGTCGTCGGCCCACTTCTGGTACGCCTCGGGGAACGCCGAGCGCTGCACCCGCTGGGCCGCGTCGGTCACCCGCATCTTCTCCCAGCCGCGCACCTTCTTCAGGGCGGCGTAGAACCGGTTGGCCGCGTAGCGCGGGTCGCGGATCTGCGCCGGCGTGCCCCAGCCCTGGCTCGGCCGCTGCTGGAACAGGCCCACCGAGTCGCGGTCACCGTCGGCGAGGTTGCGCAGCCCGGACTCCTGGTAGGCGGTGGCGAGCGCGACCACGACGGCCCGCTCGGGCATGCCGCGCTTCGCGCCGATCGCTGCGATGGTCGCCGCGTTCGCCATCTGGTCGGCGTCGAGCGCGACGCGTCCGTCGGCCTGCACCGTGCACTTCCGTGCCACCAGCGGCAACGCGAGGTTGTCGCCGACCTGCCGTACGACGAGCCAGATCGCGATCACGGCGACGAGGATGAGCGCCACTCCACCCGCCACGGTTGCCCGAGTTCGCACCCACACCCCCAGATCGACAGTCCGCCAAGCGTACGTCCCCGCACGCCCTCTCCGGGTCGTCCGAGCGGTTCGGGCCCGGGAGGGTCGATTCCGGCGGGTTCGATGTCGGCTCCGCTGTCCCGTGCCGATCGGCGATGTTCCCGCTCCGGTCGGGTTCTCACCTGCGCAGTCGTTCTGTCACCCGCTCCCGGTGGGCCTGTCGCGAGCGTCACTGGGTACGCCGCAACGGGAAGCGATTGACCAGTCAAGGACTTGACTCGGTTGACACATCAATCGGACCTACCGCCCATACCCGGGTGCGTCGGTCTCCAAGAAGGAGGAGTTCCATGGGAACGCTCGATGGCAAGGTCGTCCTGATCACGGGCACCGGCGGTGGTCTGGGTCGCGTCGCGGCGCTGACCTTCGCCCGCGAGGGGGCCAAGGTCGTCGGCGCCGACCTCCAGGTGGCCGGTAACGACGAGACCGTCGAACTCGTCCGTCGCGCCGGCGGGGAGATGACCGGCATCGCCCCGGTCGACCTCACCGACCCCGAGCAGGTACGCAAGCTCGTCGACGACGCTGCCGCCGCCTACGGTGGCCTCGACGTGGTCTACAACAACGCCGCAGCGCTCCGCTTCGGCCCGATGCCCGACTTCTCCGTGGAGGACTGGCGATACACCATCACCGGCGAACTCGACATTCCGTACTTCGTGTCGAAGTTCGCCTGGCCGCACCTGGTCCGGCGCGGTGGCGGCGTCATCATCAGCGCCGCCTCCATGGCCGGGATGATCGGCGGTCACGTCCCACCGATGGTCGGTCACACCGCCGCGAACGCCGGCATCATCGGCATGACGCGACAGCTCGCGCTCGAGGGCGCGCCGCACGGGATCCGCGCGGTGGCGATCAGCCCCGGGCCCACCCTCACCCCGGCAAGCGAACGCGACCTCGGTGACGACCAGGAGGCCCGCGACGCGATCACGGCCAAGACGCTCCTCAAGCGCTTCGCGCGCCCCGAGGAGGTCGTCGAGCTGGTGGTCTTCCTCGCCTCCGACCGGGCGTCGTACATCACCGGGGCGAACTACCCGGTCGACGGTGGCGCGACCGCCTGGTGACCCGGCCCTCACCGACCGGACCGGAGACCGGGGCGCCGCCGACCGAAGGCGACTCCCCGGAGGCCCTAGTCACCGTCCGGCGCGGGCACCCATCGAGCCGACCGGCGCTCGCGGAAGGCGGTGACGCCCTCGCGCCCCTCGTCGGAGAGGAAGTAGCCGGTCGAGACGGCGGAGAGCCGGGCCAGCTCGGCGCGCAGCTCGGCGGTGCCCGGTCGGCGCAGCAGCTCCTTCGCGCCGGCCAGCGCCCCGGGCGCGCCGCGTACCAGCGAGTCGCAGTAGCCCCGTACCGCGGCGTCCAGCCCGTCCGCCGGGACCGACGCCGTGACCAGGCCGACCTCGGCGGCCCGGCGACCGTCGAAGGTGTCCCCGGTCAGGTACAGCTCGGCGGCGGCACGGGGGTGCAGCCGGGGCAGCACGGTCGCCGAGATCACCGCCGGGATCACCCCGATGCGCACCTCGGTGAACGCGAACGTCGCCTCGTCGGCGCAGACCGCCAGGTCGGCGGCGGCGATCAGACCCAGCCCACCGGCGCGCGCCGGCCCGCCGACCCGGGCCAGCACCGGCTTCGGGCACTCCCAGAGCGCCGCGAGCACGTCGCCGAGCATCCCCGCCGGCACCGTTCCACTTGCGTACGCGGCGGCCGTCTCCTTCAGGTCCGCGCCCGAGCAGAAGACCGGGCCGGTGTGGTCGAGCACGACCACTCGGACCGCCTCGTCGGCGACAGCGTCCGCCAGCCCGGCAAGTAGCTGGGTCATGAGGCCGGTGGAGAGCGCGTTGCGGTTGTGCGGGCTGTCCAGGGTGAGGGTGGTCACCCCACGGGCCGTGGCGACCCGCACGAGGACGTCGGGAGAGGTCATGCCGGGCACACTAGTGGCCATGCCCGGCGTCCTTCCAGATGGTGAGACCGTCCCCGTCGACGGATCGTTGCCCGCCACCGCCACCGCAGCGGTCGGCGCGCGCGGCTTCGGCGTGTACGTGCATGTGCCGTTCTGCGCCAGTCGCTGCGGATACTGCGACTTCAACACCTACACGGCAGCCGAACTGGGCGGGGGCGCGAGCCGCGAGGGGTACGCCGACACCGTCCTGGCCGAGCTGGCGCTCGCCGCGCGGGTGCTCGGCGACACCCCGCCACCCCGGGTCGACACCGTCTTCGTCGGCGGCGGCACGCCCACTCTTCTCCCCGCCGACGACCTGGCCCGCATCCTGGACGGCATCGACCGCACCTGGGGGCTGGCCGCCGACGCCGAGGTGACCACCGAGGCCAACCCGGAGTCGGTCACCCCGGAATCGTTGAAGCTGCTGCGGGCCGCCGGCTACACCCGGATCTCGCTGGGCATGCAGTCCGCCTCGCCGGGGGTGCTGGCGATCCTGGACCGCAAGCACAGCGCCGGGCGGGCCACCGCCGCAGCCCTGGAGGCGCGCGACGCCGGATTCGAGCACGTCAACCTGGACCTGATCTACGGGACCCCGGGGGAGCGGGCCGAGGACTTCGCCGCCTCGTTGGAGCAGGTCGTCGCCGCCGGGGTGGACCACGTCAGCGCGTACGCCCTGATCGTCGAGGACGGCACCCGGCTCGCCGCCCGGATGCGGCGCGGCGAGCTGGCGTACCCCAGTGACGACGTGGCAGCGGACCGTTACCTGGCTGCGGAGGCCGCGCTCGACGCGGCCGGCCTCTCCTGGTACGAGGTCTCCAACTGGGCCCGCACCGAGCAGGCCCGCTGCCGGCACAACCTGCTCTACTGGACCGGCGCGGACTGGTGGGGGTTGGGGCCGGGAGCGCACAGCCACGTCGGCGGGGTGCGCTGGTGGAACGTGAAGCACCCCTCGGCGTACGCCAAGCGGTTGGCCGCCGGTGAGTCCCCCGGCCTGGCCCGGGAGGTGCTCACCGTCGACGAGGCGCACATGGAGGACGTGATGCTCCGGCTGCGGCTGGTCAGCGGTCTCCCGCTGGCGGTGCTCGACGGCACGGGCCGGGCCGGCGCCGAGCGGGCGTTGGCCGGCGGCCTGCTGGCCGCCGACGAGTACGCCGCCGGCAGGGCGGTGCTCACCCTGCGCGGGCGGCTGCTCGCCGACGCGGTCGTGCGCGACCTGCTGCCCTGAGTGGCCGGCCAGCCGGCGGTGAACCGGGCCGGCCGGGGGAGCGGCCGGCCCGCTTCACTTGATGAAGGTGGTGGTCATCGGGTAGCGGTACGGGGTGCCCTCGTTGGCCTTCAAGCCGGCGATGATCCCGAACAGGATCTGGATCACCACGACGGCGATGCTGGGCAGGAAGAGCAGGCACCAGCTCACGAAGAGCAGCACGAACGCGATGATCGACCAGAGGATCTGGAAGTTCAGGGCGGCGAGCGCGTGTGCCCGGACGGTCGGGGACTGCTGGCCGCGGGCCAGGTAGGCGATCAGCGGGGCGACGAAGCCCAGCGGACCGAAGCTGACGAGCGCGCCGAGGGCGCCGCCGAAGTGCGCGACCAGGGCCCAGGTCTTGTCCTCGTTGTTGGCGTAACCGCCGCCGGGGCCGCCGTAGGCGCCACCGGCCGGGTAGCCACCGGGTGGTGGATAGCCCCCGGGCGGGGGGTAGCCGCCTGCCGGAGGGTAGCCGCCTGACGGCGGTTGGTCACCGGTGGGCGGCGGATAGCCACCAGCCGGGGGATAGCCGGCCGGGCCGGGAGCCCCGGACAGTGGTGCGGTGGGCGGCTCGGCCGACGGGGACGGGCCCGGGGACGTGGGCTCCGGCGGGTAGTTGCCGGGGTCGCCCGACCCCGGAGGGCGAGGAGGTTCAGTCATGGATGTCACGGTAGGGGCCGGTGGCAACGGCGCACCAGAGCGACACCGCCGGGTGGTGCGGGCCGATCGGCCCAACTCCGGTGGCGCGGGCCGCACCGACGGCTGGTCGTTGATCATCGCGTCGGCGGGCCTGCCGACGTAGACTGGCACTCGTTACAGTCGAGTGCCAGGACGGCCCGGCCGGCCCGCAGCGCCGGCGGCCGACGTGCGACAGGAGGTGCGGAGGATGGGTCTCGACGACCGGAAACTCGCAGTGCTCCGCGCCATCGTCGAGGACTACGTCTCCACCCAGGAGCCGGTCGGCAGCAAGGCGCTCGTCGAGCGGCACCAGCTCGGGGTCTCCCCGGCCACGGTCCGCAACGACATGGCAGTGCTGGAGGAGGAGGGCTACATCCGGCAGCCGCACACGAGTGCCGGCCGGGTGCCCACCGACCGCGGCTACCGCCTCTTCGTCGACAGGTTGTCCCGGGTCAAGCCGCTCAGCCCGGCCGAGCGCCGGGCCATCGAGCGCTTCCTGGTCGGTGCGGTCGACCTCGACGACGTGGTGCACCGCACGGTGCGACTGCTCGCCCAGCTGACCCGGCAGGTCGCCGTCGTGCAGTACCCGAGCCTGGCCCGCTCCTCGGTGCGTCACCTGGAGCTGGTGCCGATCTCCACCACCCGGCTGATGCTCGTCATGATCGCCGACACCGGGCGGGTGGAGCAGCGACTCGTGGAGCTGCCCGGGCCGGTGCCCGCCGACGACGTCACCGACCTGCGCCGACTGATCAACGAGAAGCTCGCCAACGCGCGGCTCTCCGAGACGCCACCACTGGTGCAGGCGCTCGTCGAGGAAGCGCCGACCGGGCTGCGCCCGACCATGACGACGCTCGCAAGCGTCCTGCTGGAGACGCTCGTCGAGCGGCACGAGGAACGCATCGCGCTCGCCGGCACCGCGAACCTCACCCGGGGCGGTCTGCTCGACTTCCAGGGCTCGCTGCGGCCGATCCTCGAGGCTCTGGAGGAGGAGGTCGTGCTGCTCAAGCTCATCGGTGAGACCGAGCCGAGCACGACCCGGGTGCTGATCGGCGACGAGAACGAGTTCGACAACCTGCGCGCCGCCTCGGTGGTCAGCACCGGGTACGGCCCGGGCACCACCATCCTGGGCGGCCTGGGGGTGCTGGGGCCCACCCGGATGGACTACCCCGGCAACATCGCCACGGTGCGCGCCGTGGCACGCTACGTGGGCGAGTTGCTGGCCCAGAACTGATTGGTCAGGGCCGATGCGGCCGGCTGCGGCCGCCGACCGGCGCAACGCGAGACGAACATGAGGACACGGAACGCAGTGGCCAGGGACTACTACGGCATTCTCGGTGTGAACCGGGAAGCCTCCGATGACGAGATCAAGCGCGCCTACCGCAAGCTGGCACGCCAGTTCCACCCGGACGTCAATCCGGACCCGGAGGCTCAGGAGAAGTTCAAGGACATCAACGCCGCGTACGAGGTCCTCTCGGACGACCGGAAGCGGCAGATCGTCGACCTGGGTGGCGACCCGCTCGCCCCGGGGGGTGGCGGCGCCGGTGGCCCGGGCGGTCCCGGGGGCGCCGGCCCGTTCGTCGGATTCCAGGACATCATGGACGCGTTCTTCGGCGGTGCGGGCGGTGGTGCGCGTGGCCCACGGCCGCGTACCCGCCCGGGCGCTGACGCGATCCTGCGCCTCGAACTCGACCTGCACGAGACGGCGTTCGGCGTCGAGGCCCCGATCACCGTCGACACGGCGGTGCTCTGCACCACCTGCTCCGGTGCCGGCACGGCAGCCGGCACGCACCTGGCGACCTGCGAGGCGTGCGGCGGCCGGGGCGAGGTGCAGTCGGTGCAGCGCACCTTCCTCGGCCAGGTGGTCTCCGCCCGGCCGTGCACCGTGTGCCAGGGCTACGGCACCACCGTCCCGCACCCCTGCCCCACCTGCGCCGGTGACGGCCGGGTGCGCACCCGCCGTTCGCTGACCGTCAAGATCCCGGCCGGCGTCGAGGACGGCATGCGGATCCGGCTGGCCCAGCAGGGCGAGGTGGGCCCGGGTGGTGGCACCGCAGGCGACCTCTACGTGGAGATCCACGAGCGCCCGCACGACGTCTACTCCCGCAAGGGCGACGACCTGCACTGCCGGGTCACCGTGCCGATGACGGCGGCGGCGCTGGGCACCAGGCTGACCATCAAGACGCTCGACAGCGAGGAGACCGTCGACGTCAAGGCCGGCACCCAGCCGGCCAGCACGCTGCGACTGCGCGCCCGGGGCGTGCCGCACCTGCGCGGCACCGGCCGGGGCGACCTCTACGTGCACCTGGACGTGCGGACGCCGACAAAGCTCGACCCGGACCAGGAGAAGATGCTGCGCGACTTCGCGAAGACCCGTGGTGAGGAGGTCGCCGAGCTGTCCAAGCAGGGCGGCTTCTTCTCCCGGATGCGCGACGCGTTCAACGGGCACGCCTGAGGTGTCCGCGCCGCTGTTCCTGGTGGAGGCGCTGCCCACCGGCGACGCGCTGACTCTGGCGGGTCCGGAGGGGCACCACGCGGCCACCGTGCAGCGGCTGCGCGTCGGCGAGGAGCTGCTGCTCGCCGACGGCCGGGGTGGCACGGCCGCCGCCGTGGTCACGGCCGTCGGCCGGGGCAGCCTGGAGGTCACCATCACCTCCCGGGGGTACGCGGACGCGCCGGTCCCTCGGATCGTCGTGGTGCAGGGCATCGCCAAGGGCGACCGGGGTGAGCTGGCCGTGCAGGCGATGACCGAGGTCGGGGTGGACGAGATCGTGCCCTGGGCGGCCTCGCGCTCGGTGACCCAGTGGCGCGGCGACCGGGGCGTACGCGCCCGGGAGAAGTGGGTGGCCACCGCTCGGGAGGCGGCCAAGCAGGCCCGCCGGCCGTGGCTGCCGGTGGTGGCCGGTGCGCCGGACGAGTCCACCGCCACGGTGGCCCGTCGGATCGCCGGTGCCGCCGCCGCGTTCGTGCTGCACGAGGAGGCCGACGACCGGCTCACCACGGCCGACCTGCCGACCGCCGGCGAGATCGTCCTGGTGGTCGGCCCGGAGGGCGGCATCGCCCCGGCCGAGGTGACCGCCTTCGCCGAGGCGGGCGGGCGACCCGTACGCCTCGGACCGGCCGTGCTGCGCACCTCCACCGCCGGGGTGGCGGCCCTCAGCGTGCTCGCCACCCGCCTCGACCGCTGGTGACCGCTCAGGGCCTCGGGAACACCGGCACCACCTCTTCCTCCGGCCCCAGGTCCAGCCCGGCCGGCCCGATGACCTGCGGGTCCGGTGTGCCGACCACCTCGGAGTCCTTGCCGGTGTAGTCGAAGCGGTGCAGCACGTGCCGCATCGCCTCGACGCGGGCCCGCTTCTTGTCGTTGCTCTTCACCACCGTCCACGGCGCGTCGGCCGTGTCGGTCCAGAAGAACATCGCCTCCTTGGCCTCGGTGTAGTCGTCCCACCGGTCGAGTGACGCGATGTCCATCGGGGACAGCTTCCACTGCCGGACCGGGTCGACCTGGCGGATCGCGAACCGGGTGCGCTGCTCGTTCTGGGAGACGGAGAACCAGAACTTGACCAACCGGATGCCCGAGCGCACCAACATCCGCTCCAGCTCCGGTGCCTGCCGCAGGAACTCCAGGTACTCCCTGCGCTTGCAGAAGCCCATCACCCGCTCCACGCCGGCCCGGTTGTACCAGGAACGGTCGAACAGCACGATCTCACCGGCCGCCGGCAGGTGCGCCAGCCACCGCTGGAAGTACCACTGGCCGGCTTCCCGCTCGTCCGGTTTGGCGAGCGCCACCACTGACGCACCGCGCGGGTTGAGGTGCTCCATGAAGCGTTTGATGGTGCCGCCCTTGCCGGCCGCGTCCCGACCCTCAAAGATGATCACCAGCCGCTCGCCGGACTCCTTGATCCAGTCCTGGAGCTTCAGCAGCTCGATCTGGAGCAGCCGCTTGTCGCGGTCGTACTCGTCGCGGTCCAGCCGCTCGTCGTACGGGTAGTCCTCGCGCCACGTGTCGACGGGGGTGCCGTCGGGGCGGAGCAGGACAGGGTCGTCGTCGTGGCCATCGGCCACCCGGTAGTCGGCGGTGAGGTCCAGCAGCGCGGAGTCGGCCATGTCGGCGAGACTTACCCACCCTCGAGCCGCGAACCACCCCCCGAACCGGGTGATCTGGTGGTTGTTCCGACGTCAGCTGCGCAGGTAGGAGGCGCCGTTGAGGTCGACGATCGTGCCCGAGGCCCACTCGGCCTGTGGCGAGGCCAGCCAGTGCACGGCGGCGGCGATCTCCTCCGGTCGGCCCACCCGGTCGAACGGACTCTGCGCCCGGATCGCCGCGCCCTCCTCGCCGCCCAGGTACTCGGTGACCATGTCGGTCGCCACGAAGCCCGGCGCGACGGTGGCGACGGTGATGCCGTACGGCGCGAGCGCCACCGCGAGGGACTGACCCAGCGCGTTCAGCCCCGCCTTGCTGGCCCCGTACGCCGGCTGGTGCGGCTCGCCGCGGAACGCGCCACGGGACGACACGTTGACGATCCGACCGCCGCGTTCGCGCAGGTGCTGGGCGGCGCACCAGATGACGTTGCCGGCGCCGGTCAGGTTGGTCTCCAGCACCTGCCGCCAGCGCTCCTGCCACTCCTCGTACGAGGCGCCGAAGATCGGGTGCGGGTCGTCGCGGTCGCCGTACGTCCCGGCGTTGTTGACGAGCACGTCCAGCCCGCCGAGCAGCTCGGCGGCCCGGTCCACCATGACCCGGACCGCGGCCGGGTCGGTGAGGTCGGCACGGACCACCACGTGCCCGGCACCGGGTAGCTGCCCGCGCAGCTCCTCGGCCGCCTCGGCGGAGTCGCGGTGGTGGATCGCCACCCGGTCGCCGCCGGCCGCGAACGCCATCGCCACCGCGCGTCCGATCCCGCGCGAGGCCCCCGTCACGAGTACCGCCCGATCCGTCATGCCGGCCATCCTGCCTCAGCCGCCGTCGCCCCCGGTGAGGAGGCCCGCGCCGCCGGAGCGCCCCCGACCCGTGAGTCCCTACACTGCCCCGATGGGATCCGACTGCCTGTTCTGCCGCATCGTCGCCGGGGAGATCCCGGCCACCGTGGTCCGGGAGACCGACACCACGCTCGCCTTCCGCGACATCGACCCGAAGGCGCCGGTGCACGTCCTGGTCATTCCGAAGGAGCACTACGCCGACGTGGCCACGCTCGCCCAGGGTGACCCGGCGCTCGCCGCCGACGTGCTGGCGACGTCCGCCGCCGTGGCCGAGGACGAGGGTCTGCTCGGCGACGGGTTCCGGCTGATGTTCAACACCGGCGCGTACGGCGGGCAGGAGGTGTTCCACGTGCACGCGCACCTGCTCGGTGGTGCGCCGCTCGGCCCGATGCTCGCCCGGAACCTGGCGTGACCGGCCCGGACGGCCGTGTCCACGACCACCTGGACCGGTTGGTCCGACGGGTGCAGGCCGAGGCCCGGGTGCCGGCCGTGTCGGCGGCGCTGCACCGGGCCGACCGACCGCTCTGGAGCTGCACCGTCGGCGACACCGGCACCGACAGCCCGCTGGGGCCGGGCACCCAGTTCCGGATCGGCTCGGTCACCAAGACGTTCACCGCGGTGCTGGTCCTGCAGTGCCGCGACGACGGGCTGCTGGACCTCGACGACCCGGTGGGCCGGCACCTGGACCTTCCGGCGCACGGCGAGCTGACCGTACGCCGGTTGCTGTCGCACACCGGTGGCCTGCAACGCGAGCCGTTCGGCGATGTCTGGGACAGCCTGCGCGCACCTGACGACGACCAACTCGTCGCGGAGCTGGACCGGGCCGAGCGGGTGTTGCCGACCGGCCGTCGGTTCCACTACTCCAACCTGGGCTTGGCCGTCCTCGGCCAACTCGTCGCCCGGCTCCGGGGCGGCAGCTGGGCGGAGGCGCTCATCGGGCGGATCCTGACGCCGTTGCGACTGGCCGACACCACGGTGACCCCCCGGCCGTCGGCGGCCACCGGGTTCCTCGTCGACGCGTACTCCGACGAGGCGCACCCGGAACCGCCCACCGACTTCGGTGCGGTCGGCCCGGCCGCCCAGCTCTGGAGCACCGCGACCGACATGGCCCGCTGGGCCGCGTTCCTGGCCGACCCGGCGGCGCTCGACCCGGCCGGCGCGGTCCTCGCCCCGGCCACCCTCGACGAGATGCGCTGGCCGCTGACCACCACCGACGAGACGCTCTGGGGCGCGGGCTTCGGGCTCGGGCTGATCCTGATCCCGCAGGGGGAGCGGGTGACGCACGTGGGGCACGACGGGGCGATGCCCGGCTTCCTCGCCGGGGTGTACGGCCGACGCGGCGGGGACGGCACAGCCGGTGCGATGGGCGCCGCGGTGCTCGGGTCGTCCGGCACGGCGTCCGAACTGTTCGACCTGCCGCACCGGCTGCTCGCCGCGGCGGTCGAGCACGACCCGGCCGAGATCGAGCCCTGGCGTCCCGGCCCACCCGCCCCGGCGGCCCTGCGAGGGGTGCTCGGCCGCTGGTGGGGCGAGGGCTCCGAGTACGTCTTCTCTTGGCACGACGGCGCCCTGCGGGCGCGCGGGGTCGGTGACCCGGCCGGACGTCCACCGGCGATCTTCACTCCGCTGCCCGGCCAGCCGGACGTGTTCCGGGTGGTCTCCGGTCGGGAGGCCGGTGAGCTGCTGCGGCTGACCCGGGACGAGGCGGGCGTGGTGGTCCGGATGCACTGGGCGACCTACCGGTTCACCCGCCACCAGGAGACCTTCGACAGGTACGACTTCCGGGCCGGGAGTTGATCGCGGCCAGCGGAAATGGGCGCGATGCGGCCCGCGTTGAACCGATACGATGGGTGTAACGTCCGCACGCCAGGCCAGCAGGCCGGCGCCGAGATCGAGAGCAGGTGGCGCAGGGCCCTTCGGCCCGACCTATGACCGGCACCCCACCTCCCGGCCCGCCCCGGGTGCAGACCAGGATCACCGTGCCCGACCCGAAGATCATGGTCAATCTGCTCGGCGCAGGCGACGAGATCCTTCGACTCGTCGAACGCTCGGTCAACAGTGATGTGCACGTCCGCGGCAACGAGATCACCATCACCGGTGACCCTGCGGACAATGCTCTCGCCGAGCGGGTCTTCAGCGAGCTCCTCGAACTCATCGAGAAAGGCGAGACCCTGACCACTGACGCCGTCCGGCGTACCGTCGGCATGCTCGAGCAGGGCAGCGCCGAGCGGCCCGCCGAGGTCCTGACGCTCAACATCCTCTCCCGGCGCGGGCGCACCATCCGCCCCAAGACGCTCGGGCAGAAGAAGTACGTCGACGCGATCGACACCCACACCATCGTCTTCGGCATCGGCCCGGCCGGCACCGGAAAGACCTACCTGGCGATGGCGAAGGCCGTCCAGGCGTTGCAGGCCAAGCAGGTCAACCGGATCATCCTCACCCGGCCGGCGGTCGAGGCGGGCGAGCGGCTGGGCTTCCTGCCCGGCACGCTCAACGAGAAGATCGACCCGTACCTGCGCCCGCTCTACGACGCGCTGCACGACATGCTCGACCCGGAGACCATCCCGAAGCTGATGGCCGCCGGCACGATCGAGGTCGCTCCGCTGGCGTACATGCGAGGCCGTGCGCAGCCCTACGACGCAAAGGTCATGACCCCGGAAGGTTTCAAGCGGTTCGGTTCGCTCCGGATCGGCGACCTGGTCATCGGCTCGGACGGTAGGCCGACGCCCGTAATCGGCATTTACCCGCAGGGGCCCAAGCAGGTCTATCGGGTCACCACCCAGGACGGGGCTTCCACCCTGTGCTGCGGCGAACACCTGTGGACCGTCGCCACGCCGGAGGACAAGCGGCGAGGGCGCCAGCGCACCCTTGAGACGCGCGAGATGATCGGTAAGGAGCGGCGAGGCCTTGTCCGCCGTTACGAACTACCGGTTGTGGCCCCCGTGCACATGGAGGCCAGTGATGTTCCCCTCGATCCGTACGCGCTTGGCCTGCTCCTCGGTGATGGTTCCATCTCGCTGAGGACGACACCCGCATTCAGCACGGCTGACCCGGAGCTAGCTGTCGCGCTGGAGGCTGCGCTTCCCGACGTCGAGCTTGTTCGCAAGGGCGGGTACGACTACATCTTGCGGCACGTCAACGGGTGCCGGGGCGGTGTCATCGTCGCGAACCCTGTGACACTCGCAATCCGGGAGTTGGGTTTGGCCGGCGCGAAGTCGGCCACCAAGTTCGTACCCGAGGTTTACAAGCGCAACAGCATCGACGTTCGGCTGGCCGTTCTCCAAGGCCTGCTGGATACGGACGGGGGACCGGTCACGCAGACGGGTCGCACCTGTCGAGTGCAGTACTCCACGACGTCCGCGCGGTTGCGCGACGATGTCATCTACCTCGTCCAGTCGCTCGGCGGGGTTGCGACCTGGCGGGTACGGGAGGCTGAGGGGCGTAGCCCCGGGATGGTGAACGGGCGTCCAGTTGCCTACCGTGCCGACGCCTATGTCGTCGAGATCCGGTTGCCCGATGGCGTCGCTCCGTTCCGTCTGGGCCGTAAGCGTCGGCTCTACAACCAGCATGGGGGTGGTCGACCGATGCGCTTCATCGACTCGATCCTCCCGGCAGGCACGCAGGAGACCATGTGTATCCAGGTCGCAGCAGCGGACTCGCTGTATGTGACCGACGAGTTCCTGGTCACCCACAACACCCTCAACGACGCGTTCATCATCCTGGACGAGGCGCAGAACACCACGCCCGAGCAGATGAAGATGTTCCTCACCCGACTCGGCTTCAACTCCAAGATCGTCGTGACGGGTGACATCACCCAGGTGGACCTACCCGGCGGGACGAGCAGCGGCCTGCGGGTGGTTCGGGAGATCCTGGAGAACGTCGAGGACGTGCACTTCTCCCAGCTGTCCAGCTCCGACGTGGTCCGCCACCGGCTGGTCGGGGAGATCGTCGACGCGTACGCCCGCTGGGACGCCGAGCGGGAGAACCAGCAGGCGCCCGGCGTTCACGCCGTTCCTGGGCGACCCGCCCAGGGCGGCCGGGCCGGCCGCCGCCGCTAAAGCAGAGGAAAGCAGTTGTCCATCGAGATCGCCAACGAGTCCGGTGTCGACGTCGACACCGACGCCGTGCTCGCCGTCGCCCGGCACGCCCTCGACGAGATGGGGGTCAACCCCCTCGCCGAGCTGTCCGTGCTGCTTGTCGACATCGACTACATGACCGAGCTGAACCACCGCTGGATGGGTGGGGACGGCCCGACCGACGTGCTCGCCTTCCCCATGGACGAGGGCAGCGTCGACCACGGCCCCGGTGAGTCCGCACCGGCCGGCGGCGAGCCCGCCCTGCTCGGCGACATCGTGCTCTGCCCCGAGGTGGCGGCCAAGCAGGCGGCCACCGCCGGGCACGCGCCCGCCGACGAGCTGCACCTGCTCACCGTGCACGGGGTGCTGCACCTGCTCGGCTACGACCACGCCGAGCCGGAGGAGGAGCGGGAGATGTTCGCACTCCAGGCTCGGCTGCTGGCGAGCTGGCGGTCGACCCGCACCCAGTGATGTCCACTCCTCCGTTACTTGCGGCCGGCGCCACCGCCGGCCTTCCCGACCTTCAGTTGATCGTCTTCGCGGCCGGTCTGGTGGTGCTGGCCGGCCTGATCGCGATGACCGAGGCGGCCCTCGCGGCGGTCTCACCGGCCCGCGCCGCCGAACTCGCCCGCGACGGCGTACGCGGCGCCCGTACCCTCCAGGTCGTCGCCGGCGACGTCGTCCGGCACCTCAACCTGCTCCTGCTGTTGCGGCTGCTCGCCGAGCTGACCGCCACCACGCTCGTGGCGCTCGTGGCGGTGGACAGCTTCGGCGCCGGCTGGCGGGCCGCGCTGGTGACCGCCGGCGCGATGACGGTGGTCAGCTTCGTGGTGGTCGGTGTCGCCCCGCGAACCCTCGGCCGGCAGCACGCCTACGCCGTGGGGCGTGCGGTGGCGCCGCTGGTCCGCTGGCTGGGCCGGGCGCTCAACCCGCTCGCGTCGTTGCTGATCCTCATCGGCAACGCGGTCACCCCGGGGCGCGGCTTCCGGGAGGGGCCGTTCGCCAGCCAGGTGGAGCTGCGGGAGCTCGTCGACCTGGCCGAGCAGCGCGGCGTGGTCGAGCACGGCGAGCGCCAGATGATCCACTCCGTCTTCGCGCTCGGCGACACCATCGCCCGTGAGGTCATGGTGCCTCGTACGGAGATGGTGTGGATCGAGGAGAACAAGACGCTCGCGCAGGCGCTTGCGCTCTTCCTCCGCTCCGGTTTCTCCCGCATCCCGGTGATCGGCGAGAGCGTCGACGACGTGCTGGGTGTCCTCTACCTCAAGGACCTGATCCGGCGCTCCCGCGGCGGGGACCCGAGGGCCGAGCAGTTGCCGGTGGCCGAGCTGATGCGCCCGGCGACCTTCGTACCGGAGTCCAAGCCGGTCGACGACCTGCTGTCCGAGATGCAGGCGGCCCGCAACCACCTGGTCATCGTGGTCGACGAGTACGGCGGCACCGGCGGTCTGGTCACCATCGAGGACATCCTCGAGGAGATCGTCGGTGAGATCACCGACGAGTACGATGTCGAGCGCCCGCCCGTCGAACGCCTGGCGGACTCCTCGGTGCGGGTGACCGCTCGCCTGCCGGTGGAGAATCTCGGCGAGATGTTCGGCACCGACCTGCCCACCGACGAGGTGGAGACGGTCGGCGGGCTGCTCGCCCAGTCGCTGGGGCGGGTGCCGATCCCGGGTGCCGAGGTCGAGGTCGCCGGTCTCCGCCTGGTCGCCGAGGGCACCACCGGCCGGCGCAACCGGATCGACACCGTGCTGGTCAGCCGGGTGGAGCCGGGCGACGAGCAGGACAGCGCGGGGCGCGGCGAGCAGGCCGGCCCCGGGGACGACACGGACAACTATCGAGACGACGAGAGGCAACCCGCCGATGCCTGACACACCCGCCGCGCCTGCTGCCCGGCCCACCCCCACCGCGTCGGGCGCGCTGAGCGCCGAGGACGGCAAGCTCGTCGTCCTGGCCCGGGGAGCCCGCGCACGCGTCGGCGCCGTGGAGGGCGCCGCGGTCCGCGACCAGGACGGCCGGACGTACGCGGCGGCGAGTGTCGCGCTGCCGTCGCTGACGCTCACCGCGTTGCAGTTGGCTGTCGCCTCGGCCGTGGCGGCCGGGGCGACGCGGCTGGAGGCGGCGGTGGTGGTGACCGAGGCGTCGACGCTTGACGGTGCCGGGCACGCGGCGGTGCGCGACCTCGCGGCGGACGCCCCGGTGCACGTTGCCGCCCCGGACGGCACGGTCCTGGGCACGGTGACGGAGTGAGCCCGGTGCAGGATCCGCAGGCGCGACCGTACCGGGCCGGGTTCGGCTGCTTCGTCGGTCGTCCCAACGCCGGCAAGTCGACGCTCACCAACGCCATCGTCGGCACCAAGATCGCCATCACCTCCAACAAGCCGCAGACCACCCGGCACGTCATCCGGGCGGTGCTGCACCGTCCGGAGTCGCAGCTGGTCCTCGTCGACACGCCGGGCCTGCACCGCCCCCGCACGCTGCTCGGCGAGCGCCTCAACGACCTGGTCCGGTCCACCTGGACCGAGGTCGACGTGATCGGTCTGTGCATCCCGGCCGACGAGCCGGTCGGGCGCGGCGACCGGTTCATCACCGGCGAGCTGGCCGAGTTGAAGGCGACGGTGCTGGCGGTGGTCACCAAGACCGATTTGGTGGACAAGCGTCGGCTGGCGGAGCAGCTGCTGGCGGTCAGCAAGTTGGGGGAGTTCGCCGAGATCGTGCCGGTGAGCGCGGTGGCCGGGCACCAGGTGGACACCCTCGTCGACGTGATGACCACGTACCTGCCGCCGTCGCCGCAGCTCTATCCGGACGACATGCTCACCGACGACCCCGAGCAGGTGCTGGTCGCCGAGCTGATCCGGGAGGCCGCGCTGGAGGGGGTCCGCGACGAACTGCCGCACTCCATCGCCGTCGTGGTGGAGGAGATGATCCCCGAGGGGCAGGTCATGAAGATCTACGCCGACCTGTACGTGGAGCGGCCCAGCCAGAAGGCCATCGTGCTCGGGCACAAGGCGAGTCGGCTCAAGGAGGTCGGCACCACCGCCCGCAAGCAGATCGAGGAGCTGCTCGGCAGCCGGGTCTACCTCGACCTGCACGTGCGGGTCGCGAAGGATTGGCAGCGCGACCCGAGGCAACTGCGCAAGCTGGGCTTCTGACCCGGTCGGGCAACGGGGGATGTTCATGTTCGGTTGAGGCCGTTGTCGTTTGGTGCGGGCGCCGTGCCGGGTAGGGATGTGGTGCCAAGCGTCCCCAACCCAGATGCAGGCTGATGCGCAACAGGTACCTCGATCTCCTCCGTTCCCTGGCCATCGTTCGAGTGGTGGTCTACCACGTCACCGGATGGGCCACCCTCACCCTCGTCTTCCCGGCCATGTCGGTGATGTTCGCGCTGGCCGGCTCGCTGATGGCCGCGTCGCTCACCCGCACCGGGCCGGCGGCGGTCGGGCGCCGGCTGCGTCGGCTGCTGCCGTCGCTGTGGGTGCTCGCGGTGGTCTTCGTGCCGGCCATGCTCTTCACCGGGCTGCCGGTGAGCCCCCGGGTGCTGCTGTGGCTGTTCCCGATCGCCGATCCGCCGGCCAACCACTGGGGTGCGCTGGCGCTGAGCGTCATCTGGTACCTGCGCGACTACCTGTGGTTCGTGTTCGCCTCGCCGGTCGCGTTCTGGCTGTTCCGGCGTGCCCCGCTGCCGACCCTGCTGGCCCCGTACCTCCTGCTGGTGACGATCGAGGTGGGGATCTACCCGGCGCCGCCGGTGCTGCGTGAGTTCGGGTTGTACTTCGGGGCGTGGCTGCTCGGCTTCGCCCACCACGCCGGGATGCTGCGCCGGCTTCCCGGCCGGCTGCTGTATCCGATGGCGCTCGCCCTCGCCGTGGGCGGCGGTGCCTGGATCGTCGGGCATCCGGGGCCACGCGGGTACGACCTCAACGACAACCACCTGGGCAACGCGCTCTGGTCGGCCGCGTTCATCCTGATCGCGTTGGGCCGGGCACCGGCCGGGGTCGCCTGGCTGAGCCGGAGCCGACGTGCCGAGCGGGCGGTGACGGTGCTCAACCGCCGGGCGCTCACCGTCTACCTCTGGCACATGCCGTTCGTGGTGGCGCTCACTCCGCTCGTCGACGTGGTGGGCTGGTCCCACCAGGACCCGGTGGGCCTGGCCATCCGGGTGCTGCTGGTCTTCGCCCTGGTCGGGCTGGTCACCCTGGCCGTCGGCTGGGTCGAGGACGTCGCCGCCCGACGCCGCCCGGAGCTGGTCCCGGGTGGTTCGGCGCAGTCTGCCGACACGGCGGTCCAGTCCGGTGGCGCGGCGGCGGACGATGCCGGGACGACCGCCGGACGATCGGTGGTGCCGGCGCAGCGGACGGCCGAGGAGGCGGGGAGCGTCGAGATCAACGCTCGCTGATCGTGAGGTTGCCGCTGTCGGCCGAGCCGTCGAGCACCAGGGACGCGGCCGGGTTGTCCGTCACGGTGACGGTCTTGTCGCCGGAGTCGGCGTTGGACCGGACCCGGTAGCTGCCCGCCGGCACCAGCAGCGTGACGTCACCACTGGAGGCGTGGACCCGGGCCGAGGCGGGCTGGTCCAACTCGACGTTGACATTGCCGGAGCTGGCCTCGGCGTCGACCGTGCCGCCAAGCCGGCGCGCGCTGATGTCTCCCGACGACGCGCGCAGCCGTACCGCCGCGGCGGCCTCGTTCACCTCGATGTTGCCGGACCGGGCCTCCACCCCGACCGCGCCGGACGCGCCGGAGATCCGCACGTCGCCCGAACTCACCTGTAGCTCCACCGTGCCGACCCGGCTCAGCTCGACGTTGCCGGAGCTGGTCTCGCCCTGCACCCCCACACCCTCGGGCACCGTCACCTCGTAGGAGATGCTGCACCGCGAGCCGCAGTTGGTGTCGAGCACCAGCTCGCTGCCCTTGATCTCGTACCGGGCGTTGCTCGGTTCACCGCCCTGGTAGCGCACCACCCGCTTGATCCGCACCTCGGACGCCGGGCCGGTGCCGCGGACCACCACGTCGCCGGAGCCCCCGGAGAGTCGGACCACGGTGATCCGGACCGCCTCGGTGTTGTCGTAGTCGAGCCGGCGGAACGACAGGTTGTCGCACCCGGCGAGCACGATGAGGGTGGTGGCGAGCCCCAGCGCGACGGGAGTGGCGACGCGGCGACGGCGGGTGGCGGTGTTCAGCTGTAGTGCCATGACGAGCACGCTACGACCGGGCGCGAGTCGACCGCATCGGGGTTCAGCCGCGCTTGCACCCCGAACCAACCCTGATTTCCCACCCCGAGGGAGAATGGCCCGATGGCCGGGTATCGCCGACAGCTCTACCGCGACGACGCGGTGGTCCTGCGTGTGCAGAAGCTCGGCGAGTCCGACCGGATCATCACCCTGCTCACCCGCCGACACGGCCGGCTGCGCGCGGTGGCCCGGGGGATCCGCCGCACCACGAGCAAGTTCGGCGCCCGTCTGGAGCCGTTCGGCCACGTCGACCTCCAGCTCGCCGGTGACCCGAAGGGCAACCACGGCAGCTCGCTGCACACCGTCAGCCAGGTCGAGGGCATCGACCTGTACGGCAAGCGGTTCCTGGGCGACTATCCGCGCTACACGGCGGCAAGCGCGATCGCCGAGACCGCCGAGCGGCTGACGCCTGTGGAACGGGAGCCGTCGCTGCGGCTGTTCCAGCTCACCGTCGGCGCGCTGAAGGCGCTGTCCCGGGGTGAGCACGCCACCACCCTGGTGCTCGACGCGTACCTGCTGCGCGGGATGTCCCTGGCCGGCTGGGCTCCCGCGTTGGTCGCCTGCGCGGTCTGCGGCACGCCCGGGCGGCACCGCGCGTTCTCCGTACCGGCCGGCGGCGCGGTCTGTCCGGACTGTCGGCCACCCGGGGCGGCTCATCCCGCGCCGGCCACCATCGATCTGATGTCCGCGCTGACAAACGGCGACTGGGTGGTCGCCGACGCCACCGACGCCGCCGTACGTCGCGAGTGCAGTGGGCTGGTCGCCGCTCACCTGCAGTGGCACCTGGAGCGCGCGCTACGCTCGCTGCCGCTGGTCGACCGGGGTTCCTCGGCGGCCGGCGCGGCCTCGCCGCCGGCAGGCACCGGGGCCGTGGTGCTCCGGCCACGTGGCGACGTCGAGGCCGGGGCGGACGGCGCGAACAGGGAGTGACCGAGTGATCCGATCGAAGAAGGCCGGCCGACGCGAGCCGACGCCGCCGGTGCCACACCCGTCCGGGGCCCGACCCCCGGCGCTGCCCACCGAGGCGGTGCCGAAGCACGTGGCGGTCGTGATGGACGGCAACGGCCGCTGGGCCAAGGACCGCGGGCTGCCCCGCACCAAGGGGCACGAGGCGGGGGAGCACAGCCTCTTCGACACCATCGAGGGCGCCATCGAGATGGGCATCCCGTACCTCTCGGCGTACGCGTTCTCGACCGAGAACTGGCGGCGTTCGCCCGACGAGGTCCGGTTCCTGATGGGGTTCAACCGGGACGTGATCCGGCGCCGCCGTGACCAGCTGGTCGACCTGGGCGTACGGGTGGTGTGGTCGGGCCGGCCCGGTCGGCTGTGGAAGAGCGTCATCTCCGAGTTGCAGACCGCCGAGGAGATGTCCCGCGACAACTCGACGCTGACCCTGCAGTTCTGCGTCAACTACGGCGGGCAGGCTGAGATCGGTGACGCCGCCGCCGCGATCGCACGGGACGTTGCGGCCGGCCGACTGGATCCGGCGAAGGTCACCGAGAAGACCGTGGCGAAGTACCTCTACCACCCGGAGATCCCGGAGGTCGACCTGTTCCTGCGTCCCTCCGGGGAGGAGCGGATCTCCAACTTCCTGCTCTGGCAGACCGCGTACGCCGAGCTGGTCTTCCTGGACACGCTCTGGCCGGACTTCGACCGCCGCCACCTCTGGTACGCCTGTGAGCTCTACGCACAGCGGGACCGACGCTTCGGCGGCGCGCTTCCCAACCCGGTCGCTCCGGTTGTCTGAGCCGACGCGCTTACCGGCACGTCACTCTGGGTATCAGAGACGTCAGAAGCCACTGACGGAGGTGAACCCAATGATCCAGAAGCGCATTGCCCAGTGGGCGGTGATGGCGATCGCGGTGCCGCTGGCCGCTGCCGGTGCCCGCCGGCTCAGCCACACCCTGGAGGCCCGACGTGGTCCCTCCGGGGTGACCCGGTTGCTGACCAAGGGCGCGGACCTGATGCGTCCGCAGAAGGCCAAGCGCCGCCGCTTCTTCTGACCGTCCCCACCCGTCCCCGGCGCCGCCCCCCCCCCCCCGGCCGGGCGGGCCCCCCCGACGGGGGCCCCGCCGCGGGG
>NZ_JBSGIV010000077.1:0-27661 GCF_053605225.1 Micromonospora sp. NPDC003944 | reverse complement strand
GGCGTTTCTGCACTACAGAGCGGTGGCGGAGGGATTTGAACCCTCGGAGGGCGTTAACCCTCACACGCTTTCGAGGCGTGCTCCTTAGGCCGCTCGGACACGCCACCGCCGACGAGGGTACAGGACCGTCGGTTCGGACGCCGAACCGGTATCGCCCGGGGCGGCCTGGCAGGATCTTTGCCATGAGTACGCACATCGGCGCGAAGCCGGGCGAGATCGCCGAGCGGGTCCTGATGCCGGGTGACCCCCTGCGGGCCAAGTGGATCGCGGAGACCTACCTCGAGGGCGCCACCTGCTACTCGACGGTTCGGGGCATGCTGGGCTTCACCGGCCGCTGGAACGGTGTCGAGGTTTCCGTCCAGGGCTCCGGCATGGGCATGCCGTCGGCCTCCATCTACGCCCACGAGCTGATCAACGAGTACGGCGTGAAGACGCTGATCCGGGTCGGCTCCTGCGGTGCCCTCAGCACCGACCTGCAACTACGGGACGTGGTGGCGGCGATCGGGTCGTCCACCGACTCGAACATGAACCGGATGCGCTTCGACGGGCTGATCGACTACGCCCCGGTGGCCGACTTCGGGCTGCTGCGTACCTCGGTCGAGGTGGCCGAGCGGCGCGGCATCAGCATGCACGTCGGGCCGATCCTGGCGGCGGACGCCTTCTACACCGACCGACCGGACCTCTACGACACCCTCGCCGACTACGGCGTGCTGGCGGTGGAGATGGAGTCGGCGGCGCTCTACACGATCGCCGCCCGGTTCAAGGCCCGCGCGTTGACCGTGTTGACCGTCAGCGACCACATCAAGACCGGCGAGAAGACCACGTCGGAAGAGCGCGAGCAGACCTTCAGCCAGATGGTCGAGATCGCCCTCGACACGATCATCGCCTGACCCGTTCCGGCGGGGCGACATCACTGCGAAGAGCGGTATGACTCAGAGGTATAGATATGACTCTGAGTCATACCGCTCTTCCGCAACAGGCCGGTCCAAGCCGCGCAACGCCGGCCCCGTCAGCATCGCCCAGGCCGGCGCGCGGGGTTTCGGGCTGGGGCTGTCGATCGTCCGCGCGGTGGCGCGGGCCCACGGCGGCACGGCCGAGGCACAGCCCCGCCCGGCCGGTGGCCTGATCGTCACGGTCACCCTGCCGCCGGCCTGACCGGCGACCCGGCTTCAGCGGAAGAACGCGCGCAGGACGGTGGCGGTCTCGGCCTCAAGCACCCCGCCGTAGACCTCGGGGCGGTGGTTGAGCCGACGGTCCCGCAGCACGTCCCAGAGCGATCCGGCCGCGCCGGTCTTGGGTTCCCAGGCGCCGAACACGACTGTGGAGACCCGGGCCAGCACCAACGCCCCGGCGCACATGGTGCACGGTTCGAGGGTGACCACCAGGGTGCATCCGTCGAGCCGCCACCGGCCGGTGCGCTCGGCAGCTCGACGCAGGGCCAGCACCTCGGCGTGGGCGGTGGGGTCGCCGGTCAGCTCCCGCTCGTTGCGTCCGGTGGCCAGCTCGGTGCCGTCCGGTCCGTAGAGCACCGCCCCCACCGGCACATCGTCGACGTCGGTGCTGACCGCGCCGTCGACGGGTGGGCCGGTGACGGCGACCTCCAGGGCGCGGCGCATCCACCGCTCGTGCCGCTGCCGTCGACCGACCTCGCCAAACTCGGCCAGGCCCTCGTGGGCACCGGGCCCGGCACGGCCGACCGCGCCGGGAGTCGGCTGCCCCGGCCGGATCGACTCCAGAGACGGATCGGTGGCGTCGGCCGGCTCAGACCTCACGCAGCTCCTCGACCTCGTCTACGCAGCCGAGCACCTGGCAGATCTCGGCGGTCACGTCCGCCGGCAGCATCCCCTCGTGGGCGCAGAGGGTCAGCAACTTCTGTGCGGAGATGCCCAGGTTGGCCAGCAGGTCGGCATCACCGACCGGGTCGGCCTCCGGGTCGACGACCGGCTGCTCGCTCTCGTCGTCCCCGGTGCTCACCGGGCGTGGCTCGTCGTCACCGTCGAGCCCGGTCACCGAGGTCTTCAGGTCACCGACAAGCAGCGACCCCAACTGCGACTCCTCGGCGTACGCGGAGTCCGAGCCGAACACCCGCAGATCCTCGCCCTCGTCGAGGCGCAGGATGACCAGGTACGCGTCGTCGGCCTCGACGAAGAGCAGCGACACGTCGGCCTCCTGGTCGACGTCCCGCAGCCGGTCGGCAACCTCGTCGATGTCGGCGGCGCCACGCAGGCTGACCTCGGCGGCGGTCCAGCCACTGTCGTCGCGCACCACGGCCGCAGCGAAGTACGACACGGTCCCCCCAATAGCCCTCGACACAGCGTCGACTCGTTACGCGTGCACGTTAGCCGGTCAGGTCGGCAGGCGACCCGTCAACGCCCCGAAGGGCGGGTCATTCCTGACAAAGTCGGGTCAGCCGACGACTCGACGGCGGGTGGCGATCAGCTGACGCAGACGCTCGGTGCGCTGCCGCTGCGGTCGGCTGCGCTGCCGGACCGCCCGGGCGCCCGCCAACTCGGCCAGCAATTGCAGGCGACGGCGACTGCGATCGGGATCCTGCCGGGGAGTGGTCCAGGCCATAGTGCCGAGCGTGCCGAGTCTCGGCGGTCCCGTCAAGACGGCGTTCGCTACGCAGCCAACCGGGCACACGGTGCAGTCACCGCGTGCCCTCTCAAGGCCGGCGCACGCCGGTCACCACAGCGGCCAGTCACCACTTGTCGCCCACCGGACCGCCACCACGGCGGCAGCGATGCTCCACCCACCCGCCGTGACGATGGCGACCCCGGTGGCCACGCCTCGGTCGCCGTACCGGACCAGCACCAGCGCGGTGACCCAGGCCGACAGGCCGGCCGCCACCGTCCACCACGCATAGCTGGCCACGTCGGTGCCGAGCAGGCCGAACAGCAGCAGCCAGCCGGTCGCCGCGCCGCCGCCGGTGGCGACACCACCGCCGGTGATCGGGTGCGGCTCGCGGTAGGTGGGCCGGGTCGGGGGCCCGGAGGGGAAGAGACCCGAGGGGGTACGCGGCACCGGCCGGGCGGCACCGAAGTCCGGGCCAGGTTCGGGTCGGGCAAAGGTCACCGTCGCTGCCCTCCCTCACGCGTGCCGCTCGTGCCCACGGTACCGGCTCTGCCAGGATGACCTGATGTCCTCGCCGACGATCAGCCGCCGCGTTCGTCCGGCGTACCCGATTCTGCTGCTGCTCGCCCCGGTGCTTGTCGCCGGCTGCGCGACCACCAGGCCGGGCGTGCCGGCCGACGGCGCGGCACCGACGCCACCTGCGGTCTGGGCGACCGCCGACCAGCCGCCGTCGCAGTCACCCACGCCGACGGCGACGGCGGCCGACCCGAGCGCGCCGGCGCCGTCGTCGGCCAGGCCGTCGGCGACGGCACCCCGCACCGGGCTGAAGCATGTCTTTCCGGTACGCGCGGACAACGTCGACTATCACCCGACGCACGGCGCGTACCCGGCGACGGACCTCTTCGCCGACTGCGGCGAGCCGTTCGTGGCGGTGACCGACGGCACTGTGCTCGAGGTGAGCCGCGTCGACAGATACCGCAAGCGTGGGCCGCAGGGGCCGGACAACGGCGGCCTGTCGGTCTCCCTGCTCGGTGACGACGGCGTGCGCTACTACGGGTCGCACCTGAGCGTCGTCAGCAGTGGCGTCGACGCCGGGGTGCGGGTCCGCGCCGGGCAGCAGCTCGGCAAGGTGGGCCGCACCGGCAACGCGAACAACGTGTGTCACGTGCACTTCGGCGTCTCGCCGGCTTGCACCGGCAAGGACGGCTGGTGGATCCGGCGCGGGGTGATCTGGCCGGCGCGTTACCTGGACTCCTGGCGGCGCGGCGGCAACCGCGAACCAGCGGCCGAGGTCACCGCATGGCAGCGCAAGCACGGCTGCCCGAAGGCACCCTGACATGGCGCACGCGAGGGATCCCATCGCCGACCTGCGCCGGATCGCGTTCCTGCTGGAGCGGGCGAACGAGGCCACCTACCGGGTGCGGGCGTTCCGGTCGGCGGCGAAGGCGCTTGCCGGCCTGTCCACGGCCGAGCTGACCGAACGGGCCGGCATCGGCACGCTCACCGAGCTGACCGGAGTCGGCGACGTCACAGCCCGGTGCGTGGCCGAGTCCCTCGCCGGGGAGGAGCCGGTCTACCTCCGCCGGCTGGTGGCGACCGAGGGCAGCGACCTGGACGCCGAGGCCACGGCGCTGCGCGCCGCCCTGCGCGGCGACTGCCACACCCACTCGGACTGGTCCGACGGCGGCTCGCCGATCGAGGAGATGGCACTGGCCGCGGTGGAGTTGGGCCACGAGTATCTGGTGCTGACCGACCACTCGCCCCGGCTGACGGTGGCCCGGGGGCTGACCGCGGACCGACTGCGCCGGCAGCTCGATCACGTGGCGCAGGTAAACGCGGCGTTGCCCGAGGGGTTCCGGATCCTCACCGGGATCGAGGTGGACATCCTCGCCGACGGCTCGCTGGACCAGGACGACGACCTGCTGGCGCGGCTCGACGTGGTGGTCGGGTCGGTGCACAGCGGCCTGAAGGACGAGCGGTCGAAGATGACCCGGCGCATGCTGACCGCCGTCGCCAACCCACACCTGGACATCCTCGGCCACGTCACCGGGCGGATGGTGTCGTCCCGTCCGGCCGGGGTGACCGGGCCGGGCGATCGGGGGCACCGCGCCCGGACCCGGGCGGAGAGCGACTTCGACGCGGACGCCGTCTTCGCCGCCTGCGCCGAGCACGACACCGCCGTGGAGATCAACTCTCGGCCGGAGCGGCAGGACCCCCCGAAGCGCCTGATCCGTCGCGCGGTGGAGGCTGGCTGCCGGTTCGCGATCAACACCGACGCCCACGCACCCGGGCAACTCGACTGGCAACGATTCGGCTGCGAGCGCGCCGCCCTTTGCGGCGTCCCCGCCGACCGGGTGGTCAACACCTGGCCGGCGGAGCAACTGGTGGCCTGGACGCACAGTCGCACCTGAGCGTCGCCCTCGCGTTTCGGCGTCGTCCCGGCGTTTCAGCGCCGGGCGGGTTCGGCTGCGGGTGCGGCGGGCGCGCCGAGGCCGACGACAGGGCTGCTCCGGCGGCGACCGAACATCCCCTGCGAGACCGCGACCCCGAGCAGCACGATCAGCGCGCCGACCGGTTGGTGCCAGTTGAGTCGTTCGTCGAGCGCCACGGCACCGATCAGCACCGCGAAGATCGGAATCAGGTATGTGACGGTGGAGGCGGTGCTCGCGCCAGCCACCCGGATGTTGCGCATGTTGATGACGAACGCGAGCCCGGTGCCGAGCGCCCCGAGGGTCAGCACACTCGCCACCACCCCCGCCGACAGGTCGGTGGGCAGTGGCGGCAGGCCGGCGACGAACGGCGTGACGATGGCCAGTTGCGCGGCGGCGAGCAGCAGTTGCGCGGTGGAGAGCGACAGACCTGAGTGCGTGCTGCCGGCGACGAACCGCTTCTGGTACGGGATGGCCACGCCGTAGCAGGCTGCCGCACCGAAGCACATGAGTTGGCCGGTGAAGTGCGCCCCGCCGATGCCCTCCCAGACCCCGAGCACCACGAGCACCCCGACGAAGCCCAGCCCGAGCCCGACCGCACGGCGCAGGGTCAGCCGCTCGGTGCGGAAGACGAGCACCGCCAGCGGCAGCACGATCAGTGGCGTGGTGGCGTTCCAGATGCCGGCGAGCATCGACTCGACCCGCTGCTCGCCATAGCCGAAGAGGGTGAACGGCACGGCCACGCCGAAGGCGGCGACGACGGTCAGGTGCGCCCAGACCCGAGGCTCGCGGGGCAGCCGGTCGCGCAGCACGGCGAGGACCACCAGCAGGGTCAACGCGCCGGCGACGACCCGGTAGAGGGTGAGCTGAACCGGGTGCAGCTCGGCCACGCCGACCTTGATGAAGAGGAAGCTCGAACCCCAGATCGCGGCGAGGGCGATGAAGCCGGGCAGCCAGGCACGAACCGGCGCTTTGTCAGGAGTGGTATCGGTGGTCACCCCTGACACTCTGCCGCAACCGTACGACAAAGTCGCGCGCCTTTCCGCCGTCGCACCGTGCCCGAATCCGCAGCTCCAACACGACAAACGGCGGCGACACGGGGGGTGGGATGGTCACGTAGGGTCGCAGGGTGGGACGAATTGATGAACTCGCCAACCGCTACGTGGCCGAGTGGGCGCCGTTGAGCCCCACCGGCGCGACCTTCGTCGGCATCTCCGGCCATGACGACCAGCTCGACGACCTGTCGCCCGACGGCTACGCAGCGCGCGCGGACCTCACCCGCCGCACGCTCGCCGAGCTGGAGGTGACCGAGCCGGAGACCGAATCGGAACGGATTGCCAAGGAGGCGATGCAGGAACGGCTCGGCCTGGACCTCGCCCGGTACGACGCCGGCGAGGTGACAAGTGAGGTCAGCGTGATCGCCAGCGGGCTGCACGAGATCCGCATGGTGTTCGATCTGATGCCCACCGCGACTAGTGACGACCAGGCCAACATCGCGGCCCGGCTCAACGGCTTCGCCACGGCCTTGGAGGGTTACAAGACCACGCTGCGCGAGGCGCTCGCCGCCGGCGAGGTCAGCTCGAAGGTGCAGCTGGTCGAGGTGGCCAAGCAGTGTGACATCTGGGTCGACCCGACCGGGGACAACTTCTTCCACGGGCTGGTCGAGCGGCTGGGGGCGGACGGCACGCTCGGCTCGGAGCTGCGTCGGGGTGCGGCGGCGGCGACCGCGGCGACCGCCGAGTTCGGTCACTTCCTGCGTACCGAGCTGGCCCCGCACGGGCGAGACAAGCAGGCCGCCGGCCGGGAGCGGTACGAGCTCGCGTCGCAGTACTTCCTCGGCGCCAAGATCGACCTGGACGAGACGTACGCCTGGGGCTTTGCCGAGCTGGCCCGCCTGGAGGCGGAGATGCGGGTCGTGGCGGGGCGCATCGCCGGCTCCGGTGCCACCGTCGACGAGGCCGTGGAGACGTTGGACGCCGACCCGGCCCGGACCATCCAAGGCAAGGAGGCCTTCCGGGACTGGATGCAGGCGCTCGCCGACAAGGCGATCACCGAGCTGCACGGCACCCACTTCGACATCCCGGAGCAGGTCCGCCGCATCGAGTGCTGCCTCGCCCCGACAAGCGACGGCGCCATCTACTACACCGGCCCGAGCGAGGACTTCTCCCGCCCGGGTCGGATGTGGTGGGCGGTGCCACAGGGCATCAGCGACTTCTCCACCTGGCGCGAGGTGACCACGGTCTACCACGAGGGCGTGCCGGGTCACCATCTCCAGGTGGCGCAGACCGCCGTCCGGGCCGACCTGCTCAACCGTTGGCAGCGGCTGCTCTGCTGGGTCTCCGGGCACGGTGAGGGCTGGGCGCTCTACTCGGAGCGGCTGATGGACGAGTTGGGTTACCTGGAGGACCCGGGCGACAAGCTCGGCATGCTCGACGGCCAGGCGATGCGCGCGGCCCGGGTGATCGTGGACATCGGCATGCACCTGGAGCTGGAGATCCCGAGGGACAATCCCTTCGGATTCCACCCGGGTGAGCGGTGGACGCCCGAGCTGGGCTGGGAGTTCATGCGGGGGCACTGCCGGGTTCCGGACGAGAACCTGCGCTTCGAGCTGAACCGCTACCTGGGTTGGCCCGGTCAGGCGCCGTCGTACAAGGTGGGTGAGCGGATCTGGCTGCAGGCCCGCGAGGACACCAAGGCCCGCAAGGGCGCCGACTTCGACCTGCGGGAGTTCCACCGGCAGGCGTTGGACCTCGGTGCGCTGGGCCTCGACCCGCTGCGCCGGGCGCTGGCCCGACTCTGAGCCACAACTGAGCCCTTGACGGCTCCGCTGTCCGGAGATAAAAAAGCCCCGGCGGCGGAGCCGTCCTCTCGGGTAGGTCAGGGGTGGGCGGTGGGTGCTCGACTTCGACCCCTCGCGGTGCTGCTGGGCACCGTCGGCCTGAGCCTGGGCTCCTGGGTCGGCGGCCGTGGTGACACTCCACCCACGGTTGGTGGCACGACTTCAGCCGCACGACCGGGTACCTGTGCGATGACTGGCGGGCCGAACGCGCCGGTCTGACTGTCACACTCGAGCATTCGCCGACCGGTGCGCAACTCATCGTGGCGCCCATCTGGCCGGCGCTCGCTCCCCTGTTGGTGCCACTGTGGCTCGTGCTCGTTGCCCTCGGTGCGTACGCCCTCAGGGCCTCCGCGGCTCGCGGTGACGCCAACCGGTCCGTGGCTGTCGTGGCTGTGGGCTGGGTTCTGGGCTCCCTGGCCACGATCGCGGCGCTGATCTTCCTGTTCCTTCTGGCGCAACCCACGAGGCCCTAGGCGAGTTGCGGGCGCAGCGGCCGGTCGGCAGTAGGCGACGGTCACCTACGTGGGGGCCGATGGCGTCGTTCAGCCGAGGGTCAGCGCCAGCGCCGGCCGCGCGGTGAGCTTGTTGCTGACGACGTACGCCAGGTCGATGACCGGGTCGGTGAACGTGACCGAGAAGGGCAGAGTGACCGGGATGCCGTCCGGAAACGGCAGGTCCGGAGTCAGAGTGATCTTGATGCCGAGCAGTTTGCCGACGAACCGGGTGGCGTAGAAGGCCACGTCACCGCTGACGGTCAACCGGTCGGTCGCGTACCGCTGGTTGCGGCCCTCGGGGCCGTCGGCGCGCAGCAGGAAGTCGTTCGTCACCGCCTCCCGCATGCTGAACTTCAGCACCTCGATGTCACCCTTCGCCGTGTGCAGGTCGGTGATTCCCTCGAACCGCAACTGGGTCATCTTGACCGAGGAGCCGGTGAGCTTGGAGGGCGTCTGTGCGACAGTCGGCAGTCCCGGGTCGGCGGCGATGCGTGGTAGGGGCTTGCCGGGCTCCACAGTTCCCGGCGTCGCTGGCCGACCCGGCTTTCCCGGCCGACCCGGCTTCCCCGGCCGACCCGGCTTCCCCGGCCGACCCGGCTTCCCCGGCCGACCCGGCTTCTCCGGCATGCCTGCGGGCGGCGGGCAGGTGACCGGCCCGGGGCGGCCCGTCGGCGTGCCGTTCGGTCGGACGGTAGGGCTCGGTGCAGGCGTCGCGCTCTCCTCGGGGTCTCCACCGGTGAGCAGGTCGCCGAGTCCGTCCAGGATGTCGCCGATGATGGTGCCGTTCCGCGTCGGACTCGCCGTCGGTGTCGGCGTGGCCGCGCCGCCGCTTGGCGACGGGGTGGCGGTCCGGGAGGGCGCGGGGCAGACGGTCGAGGCCGGTCGCGTCGATGCGGCCTGCACGGGCCGAGGCTGGGCGGCCAGACCGGCAGCGGTGAGGCCGAGTACCACCAGGACGATGCCGAAGGTACGCGGATCAGCCGCCCGCCCCGGCCCTTCCGGCGGCACCGATTCCGAAGCGACCTCCTCGGAAGCGGCCTCCTCGGAAAGCGCCTGCTCACGAACGGCCGGCATCGGCGTCCAGGCGAAGGCGAGCGCGCTACCGACGATGCCGAGCAGCAGACCGACGAAGAAGCCGCCGAGGTTGAGCCCGATCAGCGAGTAGACCGCGGTGACCGCCGCGACGACCGAGTAGAACAGCCGCTGCGCCGGAGTGATCCAGAGCAGCAGGCCACAGGTCACCAGGATGACCGGGATCAACAACGAGAGCAGGCCTGTCGCGCCACTGTGGAAGCTGAGGCCGTTGAGGGTCATCCGGGTGGAGGCGAACATCTCCAGCCCGGCCAGGGCGATGAGCAGTCCGCCCCAGAACGGCCGGCTGCGCTGCCAGCGGCGGAAGAGCCTCCACGCCTGAGCCGGACCACCGGGCCGGGCGTGGGACGGGTTCGCGGTTGTCACGTACTCCTCCTGGCCGAACGGGATCGGGGGCATGGGCCCGGCCCGCGGTGTCGACAGGCGCGGGCCGGGGCTCATCTCAGAAGCACTCCTTGCCCTTGGCGTCGTCACCCACGTTGACCTTCAGTCGGAGGCCGACCAGGTTGAACGTGGCCGCCGTGGTGTAGCGGGACACCTGCCGCAGGTTGGTGATGGTGACGTGGTCGGAGTTCTGGCCGAACGAACCGGCCTGCGCGGTCGGGTTCAGGTCGGTGGCGTCCCGACCGATCCTGATGTTGGTGAAGGTCGCGTTGCCGTTCAACGAGTCCATGGCGATGAGCAGGTCCTTGGCGCGGGCGGGTTCCTTGCCCTCGCCCGCGTTGATGGTGAGCACCACCGGCAGGCCCGGCAGGTCGGCGCGGACGGACTGGCAGAGGCTGTACAGCTCGGCGCTGCTGATCTCGGAGAGGGCGATCGGGTGGACCTGGCCGGACTTCCCGTCCTTGCCCTTCTCGCGAACGATGCCGCCGTACTGCTTGAAGCCGTCGCCCTCGAGGCGCTCGGCACCGATCTTGAAGGTCTGCCCGGAGACGGTGATGTCGGAGGCGATCGCGCCTGTCGACATCCCGAACAGGATGGCGCCGGCAGCCGCCGTGGCCGGCAGCATCATCGCGGCGAAACGCCGCCATCGGGTACGACCCTGACTGTCAAACCGATCCTGCACGGGTTCCTCCTCGGGTCGATGCGCGCGAGTGGCCGGTCCCCGATCGGGCGGCCCGTCCGGGGAGCCCGCGGTCTGTTACCGGCTGGTAACCATCGGGCTTGATGGTGCACCCGGGGCGGCGCAGGTCACAACCCCCTGACTACTCGGCGGTAACAGTCGGACGACCAGGCGAAGGCGCGTTGTCACCGACCGTCAGGCCCTCACGCAGAACGGTCCTCCAATATGGCCACAAGGTAGACATGTGCGGCACAATGCGCTGCACTGAGTGACCACGCATTGACAAATTACAATCAAGTAACAAATGTAAAGCAGGCGAGCGGCACGGGTTGCCACATGACGAGGGGTGGACCGCGTCGCGGTCCACCCCTCGGTCGTACGTCCGGTCGTCAGCGCGTCAGCGCTGCTCCACCTCGCCCGGGGCCGGCCGCTGGGTCGGCACGGTCGGGTCCTCCGACTTCCAGTTCGTCGAAGCCGGCGGGATCTCGTCGCTCAGTGGCCCGCCGACCGGCTGCGGCCTGGGCTGCTCGACGGTGTCCGGGTCGCGTACCGGCTCCTGGTCCACCCGGGTCGGCGTCGGGTCGGCGACCGCGGGGTCGGCCCGGTGCCGGGCGGTACCGCCCTCGGGCCGGGTCACCAACCACACACCGAAGACGACAGCGATCAGACCGAGGACACCGGCGACGATCGGGCCCCAGAAACTGATCAGGCCGATCTTGAAGCGGTTGTCCTTGACCGTCTCGACACTGCGGCTGACCGTGTCGTCGGTGTAGTTGAAGTCCGCGTCCAACAGCACGGTGGGGGTGCCGGTGTTGGGGCGCAACTCCTTGTGCTGCTGCTCCCGCACGTTCACGTAGGAGCCGGTGACCGGGTCGACCCAGAGCGTACGGATGTTGCTGTAGACGACCTGGCCGCTCGTGGCGCCGGGGGCGAACTTGCCGACAAGCGTCTGGATGCTGCTCTCCGGGGTGGCCAGCACCTCGTTCTCGATCCGCTGCTCGAAGCGGTACGCCTCGATGCCCTTGACCTTCTCGGTGCCGACGAACTTCGCCGGGAGAGCCCGCTTCAGGTCACGGTCGAAGACCTGGTAGTCACGCTTGTCGGTGCCGAACGGGAACTTGTAGATCTGGCCGGAGTACTTCACGTTGCCGACCGGAGTGCCGTCCGCGCCGGTCTCGTTGAGCCACTGCTCCTTCCACGAGGCGGCCGCGCCGGAGATCCGGTCGAGAGCGAGTTCGGTGCTGTACTGGCTGACCACGTCCTGGTTGTCGGTGCGCCGGACCGTCTGGTAGACGTCCCAGATCACCGCGTCACCCTTGAGGTCCTTGGGCAGCCGATCCTTGGTGTCGTCGGGCTGCGGAATGACCTCCACACTGGACACCAGATCGGCCTGCGGAACCTCGATGCTCACCGAGCTCCCGGTTGCCGTGATCTTCAGGAACCTGGCGTTCTTCGCCTCGGCGACGGACGTCGTCGGCTCAAGATCATAGGGGAGCTTGGTCACGGCGGGGGCCACGTAGAACGGCAGCCCGGCCGCGAAGACCAGCAATAAGACGCCAAGCCCGAAGAGCGCGGCGCCCACGCGAAGCTTCACTCATCCTCCTGTAACCTGCCGCCCTACGACCTGTTGTCCGGGGCACCCGATCCTTAACATGGCGGGAGGTTACTCCCCGGTCACCTTCAAAGCGACCCCCTGGATGTCCAGATGTCCACAGCCGCCGCGCCAACAGTTTCGGAGCCTTCGGTAACCGGCCGACTCCCCGCCCTCGACGCGCTGCGAGCAATCGGTGCGGTGGCGGTCGTCGGTCACCACGTCGGGTTCCAGACCGCCGCCACCATGAACACCTCCTGGGGCGGCTGGCTGGCGCGACTTGACGTGGGTGTCGCCATCTTCTTCGTACTGTCCGGGTTTCTGCTGTTCCGGCCCTGGGCTCTCAACGCTGCGACGGGCCGGGCCCGACCCGGCGCCGAGCGCTACCTGTGGCGGCGAGCCCTGCGCATCCTGCCCGCCTACTGGTTGGCGATCGTGGTCTGCCTGGTCGTCCTGCCGCAGAACGGGCAGGCGTCCGTCGGCGACTGGATCCGGCACCTCACCTTCACCCAGATCTACCAACCCGGCCAGTTGCGCGCCGGGCTCAGCCAGACCTGGAGTCTCGCCACCGAGGTGGTGTTCTACCTGATCCTGCCGCTGCTCGCGGTGCTCGTCGTCGGCCGGTCCTGGCGTCCCGTCCGGACCATCGTGATGATCAGCGGGAGCGCGTTGCTGACCGCGGGTTGGCTCACCATGATGGGGCTCGGCTGGCTCGACACCGCCCTGCACACCATGTGGTTCCCCTCGTACGCCGCCTGGTTCGGCGCCGGCATGGCACTTGCGGCGGCGCACGTCGCCCTGCGCACCGGAACCGCGCCCGCGGTCTTCCGGGTCCTCGACGACCTGGCCTCCGCGCCGGTCACCTGCTGGGCCGCCGCCGTCGGCCTGATGGCGATCGCGACGACACCTGTCGCCGGCCCCCGCGACCTCACCGAGCCCACAGCCGCCGAGTTCGGCGTCAAACTGACCCTGTACCTCCTGGTCGCGGCGCTGATCCTGATCCCGGTGGCCTTCGGCGGGCCGGGCCGGGCCAAGGAGATCTTCGGCAGCTCGTCCGCCCGGTGGCTCGGGGCGGTCTCGTACGGACTGTTCCTGTGGCACCCCATGGTCATCGAACTCATCTACCTGGTCGACGACCGGCCGCTGTTCACCGGCGGGCTGCTCAACACCTTCGTCCTCACCATGACCCTCGGCCTGGTGTACGCCGCGGTCAGCTACTACGGCGTCGAGCGCCCCCTGCAACTGCTCGGGTCGCAGCGTCGACGCCCGCGCGGACAGGCGTCCGGCACGCCCGCCACCGCCGTGGCCGCACCTGCCACCACACCGCCGACCGTCGCGACCGGCACTGCCGCGCCCACCGTCGGCGGGTAGCGCCCAGCGCTGGCCCATCGGGGCATTGCCGGCCGGCACAGCAGCCCCTAATGTGACGCGGGTCGCTAAATTACTTGAGAGTAGGGTTCGCGTGGAGCGTCGCTTCGGCATGCCCGGACACGTGTTGTTCCTCAACTGGCGAGACACCCGCAACCCCGAAGGTGGCGGCTCCGAGGTGTACGTCGAACGGATCGCCGCCGAGCTGGTGGCGCGCGGATTCCGCGCCACTCTCTTCTGCGCCGCCCACCGCCAGGCCCCCGCCGACGAGGTCAACGAGGCGGGTGTCCGGCTGGTACGACGCGGCGGCCGACACAGCGTCTACCTCTGGGCAGCGCTCTGTTACGTCGCTGGCGCGCTGGGCCTCGGCCCGCTGGCGGCCCGTCGAGGTGGCCGGCCCGATGTCCTCGTCGACGTCTGCAACGGCTTGCCGTTCCTCGCCCCGCTGTGGGCACGACGCCCGGTGGTCAAGCTGATCCACCACGTGCACCGCGAGCAGTGGCCGGTGGTGCTTCCACAGTGGGCGGCCCGGTTCGGCTGGTGGATCGAATCGTCACTCGCCGTACGCCTCTACCAGCGGTGCCGGTACGTCACCGTCTCCGAGGCGACCCGCCGGGAGCTGGCAGCGCTCGGCGTACCCCCGGAGCAGGTCTCGGTGGTGCACAACGGCACCCCGACGCTGCCCCACACCGACGTCGAGCGGGCGGCGTTCCCCCTGCTCGTGACGCTCAACCGGCTGGTGCCACACAAGAGGGTCGAGGTGGCACTGCGGGCCGTCGCGGCCCTCGCCGACGAGCTGCCCCAACTACGTCTGGTCGTCGCCGGTCAGGGCTGGTGGGAGTCGCACCTGCGTGACCTCGCCGCCGAGCTGGACATCACCGACCGGGTGGACTTCCGCGGCTTCGTGACCGAGGAGGAGAAGGCGGCCCTGCTCGCCTCGGCCTGGGTGGCCCTGACCCCGTCACTCAAGGAGGGCTGGGGGCTCACCATCGTGGAGGCGGGTTCGGCGGGCACCCCGACGGTGGCGTTCCGAGGAGCGGGCGGAGTCGCCGAAGCGGTCGTCGACGGGCGTACCGGCCTACTGGCCGACGACATCGACGACTACCTGATGAAGGTGCGCACGCTTCTGCACCGGGATGAGCTGCGGCGCGAGATGGGCGCCCAGGCCCGGGAGCACGCGGCCAGCTTCACCTGGCAGGCTGCGGGCGGACGCTTCGAAGCGATCCTCAAGGGTGCGGAGTCGCCCCGCCCAGTGCCGCAGCGGGGCGAGCCGTCCTACCTGTCGCCGTAAACCGCGGGGGCGTACGGGTCCTTCTTTCCGGCCCGCTTGGCCGCCTCCGAGACCTGCTTGGCCTGGTTCACGGCCTCCTCGTCGGTGGCGGTCGCGGCGGCCGAGATCCCGCCGAGAGCCAGGACCCCCAGCAACGCCGCCACCAGGCCAGACACGGCCAGGGTCAGAGCTCTACGCATGCCAATCCTCCAATGGCGAGACGTGCGAGCGGACGTTACCACGCGGTAGGTCGCCGGTGTAGTGCCGAAACGGCGGCAGCGACGACCACCAGAAGGGCAGCGCAGAGCGCCGCCACCACCGCCAGTCGGGCCGGCCCGGACGGGCTCGGTGGCAGCACGGTCTCCGGGTTGCGGTACAGCGTCAGGAACGGTCCGTCATGGACCCGCACCAGGCCGTCGAGCACCTGTGCATCCACCTCGCCGGCGACCTCGCGCTGCACCAGGACCCAGCGCACGCCCGTGGTCCAGACCGGCCGACCCTCGGCCAACGCCCGGCGCATCTCACCGACGCGCGGATTCTCGCCGGCCACGGCGACGTCGCCGACCCGGAGCGTGTCGTCGGTCAGGACCGTCCCCGGCAGGTAGCGGGGCGCCGGGTCCAGGACGACCCGGCCAGGGTTCCACGGGTACGCCCGGTAGGCGCTCAGCGGCAACGCGAGGACCTCCCCGGGGTCCTCCTCAATGTACCCGGCCACCCGCTGCCACTCGGCCGGATAGCTCACCGGACGAAGCCGACCGGCACCGCCGAACGCGAGGTCCGGCAGGACCGCCACCGGCAGGAGCAGCAGCCCGACCAGGACCACCCCGGCCACCTCCCGGTCGATCCGGGCCACCAGCCGCTCGGCCCCCAACGCGGCGCACACCACGAGCAGCAGCGCGTACGGCGCCAGGAACTTCTGGCCGTCGCGTAGCAGGCCCGCACCCGGCAGGTGCACCACCGCCCAGCGCAGCACGCTGTCCCCGCCGGGAAGCACCCCGAGGGCGGCGAGCAGACAACCGGCCCCGGCGAGCACCGCAAGCCGCGCCGCGCCGCCGGGGGTCAGCCGACGCCGCAGCAGCCCCGCACCGACAGCGGCCAGGATCAGCAGCGCCACCGTCGCCACCGGCACCAGCGGTGCGGCGCGACTGGCGGGGGTGGCCTGTGCGCTCCAGATGCCGCCGGTGCCGGCCAACGCCACAAGCGGGCCGCCCCAGTTCTCCGAACGCGCCGCGAACGCCGCCACCCCGGCCGGGTCCGAGGAACCTCCGGCACCGGTGACCAGGGCCGCGACCACCCAGGGCGCGTTGAGCACTGCGACCGCGGCCAACGCCTGCCGGGACCGGTGCGGGTGCATCCGCTGCGACACCAGCACCGACCGGGGCGCACGAATCCGGTCCGACGTCAGCACCAGCACCGCGCCCAGCGCGATCACACCGCCGGTCGGCGTGATGGCGGCGGGAGCGGCGGCGAGCACCACCCGGGCCAGCGCGCCGGCCCGCCCGGCCCGCAGGTCCAGCGTCGCCCGCACCAGCCAGGGCAGCGCGGCGTACGCGAGCAGCAGCCCCCACTGCCCGATCAGCAACCGCTCGGCCAGGTACGGCGTCCAGGCGTACGCCACCGCGGCGAAGAGCCGGGCCGCCCGCCTGTCGGTAGGCACCAACCGGCCGGCCCCGACCGCCGCGAGGAGGACCGCCCCGGCCAGCGCCAGTCGCTGCACCAACCAGCCCGGCACGACCTGGGTGACGAGCGAGACCAGCGCGTCCATCGGCACCGCCCGCGGCAGACTCTGCGCCGGGGCGACGAGATCCCAGGTCAACGGCTGCCGGGGTACGAACACCATGTCGTACAGCAGCGCGTAGCCGGGCGCCGCCAGCGGGGCCAGCACCACCACCGTGACCGCCGCCGCGACGGCGTACAGCGACAGCGTGTCCCGCCTCCGCCGGGCCGGCGCGGCCTCGACGCCGTCGGTTTGTTCAACCATTCACGACGCCGGCACCGCCCGGCCAACGGTGACCAGTTCGGTGCAGACCCCGACCCCTGGCGTCCGCACGGTGACCTCGACGGCGTCCCCGGAACCTTCCAGCAGGAAGAACAGGTCGTTCAGCCCGCGTCGCAGGGTGATCTCCCGGGTGGCGTCCCCGAGCCGGAACAACGCCGTCGAGTCACCTGAGCTGAGGTAACCGAAGTGCACCACGTACGGCCACTCCACCAGATAGCCGTCCAACGGAATCCGGGTGGGTCGGCCGCCCTCGGCCAGGTGCCCACAGCCGTCCACCGGGCCGGGGACGATCTTCCGCCCCTCCACCACGACCGGGCGGATCCGGCCCAGCTCGTCGAACGTCGACGGCCGCGCGGCCTCCGTCACGAAGGTGGGTCGGCGCTCAGCCGGGCGGAAGAAGTGCGACTGGAGGTTGTCCGGCCAGAAGTACCCGGCGATGACCCGGTCCGGGACTGCGGTGTCGAAGAAGACGGTGCCCGGCGGTGCCGTGGCCAGCTCGGCCTGCGTGGTCGCGAGGTAGTCCCGCCCGTACTTCGTACTCCAGTTGTCCCCGAACCGGGCCGTGCTCCACAGGGTGCCCACCGCGATGGTCGCCAGGACGACGATCATCGAGACCAGGCCGACCGCGAAGGCACCCGGCTCCCGCAGGACCGTCGGCACCGGCCACGCCGACACCTCGTCCTCGTCGGTGTCCCTGATGCCCAGCAGGGCCGCACCGACACAGATCGCGGCGACAAGCACCACGTCGGCGACGTACCGGGGGACGACGCCGATCAGTGGCCCGAGCGGGCCGCCGAGGCGCGTGACGGCGAAGAGCGCGGCAACCAGCCCGAGGTAGGAGGTGAGCAGCAGCCAGGCCCGGCCCGCCGACGGACGCCGCCGGACGGTCACCACCACGAGCGTCGCCAGCACCGCCCAGGACAACCACTTGGCGATGTCGTACGGGTCGACGAGTGGGGGACCGTCACCGGCGTAACTCCAGCGCCACGGACCGCCGAGCAGACCCGGCACCATGGTCTCGCCGACCAGGTCACCGAGGAAGTTGAGGACCGAACCGACCGAGGTCGGGTCCCGCAGTTCACCCGAGGGACGGGACAGGTAGAACGCCAGGTAGCCCCCCGACAGCGCGCCGAGCACCAACCAGGCCGGCCAGTGCCGCCGGATCGCCGTCGTGAGGCTGCGCCACACACCGCCGGAGGTGAAGAGGAAGACGGTCAGCAGGAACAACAGCGGCACGATCAGCAGCGACTTGGTGTCGAAGAGCAGGCCGAACACCAGCCACAGCGCGACCGCCACGAGGTGCCGCAGGCGGCCGGTCCGCACGTACCGCACCTGGGCCGCCACCGCCATGACCAGGGCCAACTGCATCGGCAGCACGAGCAACCCGACCAACCACAGCGACGAGACCTCGAGTGTCAACGGGCTGAACACGAACAGGCACAGCGGGATGAGCAGACCCCAACCGGGCCGGAGCAGATCGCGCAACAGCCGGTAGACGGCGAGCCCGGTCACCGCCTGACCGGCCGCCAGCAGCAACACCCACGGCCAGGTGGCGAAGCCCGCCGCCCGCACCATCGCCCACGCCACCAGCAGACCGCCGGGCATGAGGTGGTTGTTGAACGTCCGCAGGAGGTAGTCCGCGTCCAGCCCGGTGTCGAGGACCTGGGCGGCGATGACGAACTCGTCCTGCGAGAACCAACCACGGGCGGCGAGGCCGGCGCGCCAGGCGACAGACACGGCGATGAGGGCGATCGCCACAGCGCGGACGGGGTCGGCGCGGAGCCATCGGCCGATCGGCCCCGGTCCGTCGCCATCGGACGCGACGCGTTCCGGATGCGTCTCGGCCTCAGCTTCTGGCATTGACATGGTCGGCAGCCTGCCACACGCTTACACGCCGTGGGGACGGCCGTTCTCCCGATAACGCCACCGCAGCGCCCCTGGTCGCCCGTCCGTGCCCGGTCCGGATAACGTCGCGCGACAGTTCACGGCTGCAGGTGCGCGTCCGGCCGGTGAAGACAGGAGCCGACATGCGTGCAGAGGTGGCCGAGGGTGCCGCTACCGGGTCCAGCCGTAGCCGGCACACGGCCCGACGGTTCCGGCACCTGGTCATCTGCATCGCGCTCACCGCCCTCGCCTTCCAGCAGGCCCCGGGCCAGGTCGTCCCCGACACCAAGGTCGACCTGAACGTCAACCCGGCCGGGTGGCTGCTCCGCTCGCTGCACCTGTGGGACCCCACCGGCACCTTCGGCCAACTTCAGAACCAGGCGTACGGCTATCTCTGGCCGATGGGCCCGTTCTTCCTGCTCGGCTCGGAGGCCGGCCTCGCGCCGTGGGTGGTGCAGCGGCTGTGGTGGGCGCTGCTCTTCTGCGTCGCCTACCTCGGGGCCGTACGCCTGGCGGGTCGGCTCGGCATCGGGACGCCGGCCGGGCGCATGATCGCCGCCGTCGCCTTCGCGCTGTCACCCCGCATCCTCACCCAGCTCGGCTGGTCGTCGGTGGAAGCCTGGCCCAGCGCCGTCGCCCCCTGGGTGCTCATTCCGCTCGTCGGTCTCGCCGCCGGCACACGACTGCGACGTTCCGTCGCCGCGTCGGCCCTCGCTGTCGCCTGCGCCGGCGGGGTCAACGCCACCGCCGTGTTCGCGGTGGTGCCACTGGCCCTGCTCTGGCTCGCCACCATCCAGCCCGTACGCCGCCGGGTCGCCGCCATCGCCGCCTGGTGTGGCGCGGTCGCCCTGGCCACCGCGTGGTGGCTGGTTCCGCTGCTGGTCCTCGGGCGGTACAGCCCGCCCTTCCTCGACTACATCGAGACCGCCCGGAACACCACGAGCGTCACCGACGCGGTGACCACGCTGCGCGGCGCCTCCTACTGGGTCGCCTACCTGGCCTCGCCGTTCGGGCCGACCATCCCGTCCGGGGCTCGGCTCGCAAACGAGGCGGTGCTCGTCGCCGCCACCCTGGCGGTCGCCGTCCTCGGTATCCTGGGGCTGTCCCGACGCGGGATGCCGCACCGCAGGTTCCTCATCACCGGTCTGGTGCTCGGCGTCGCGCTCGTCGGCCTCGGGCACGTCAGCGACCTGCCGAACATCCTCGCCGAGCCACAACGGGAGTTCCTCGACGGCGTCGGCGCACCCCTGCGCAACGTGCACAAGTTCGACGTCCTGCTCCGCCTGCCCCTGTGCCTGGGCCTGGCGCACCTGATCGGGTTGGTCGTCCGGGCGGCGCGCACCGCGCCCGCGCGACACCGTCCGAGAACCGTCGCACGCGCCTGGCTGACCGCCGGCGCCGCGATCGTCGCCGTCACGGCGGTCGCCACCCCAGCGCTCGCCGGCGGTCTCGCCACCCCGGGCAGCGTGAAGGAGGTGCCCGGCTACTGGCACGACGCCACCGACTGGCTCGACGCGAACACGGGACGCGGACGGGTGCTCGTCGTACCCGGGGCACGGTTCCCGTCGTACGACTGGGGCAGCACCACCGACGAGATCACCCAGCCGCTGCTCGACAGCCGGTGGGCGGTACGCAACGCCATCCCCTTCACCCCACCGACCACGATCCGGCTGCTGGACGTGATCGAGTCGACGCTCGCCACCGGCGCCGGATCGACCGGGCTGGCGGATCTGCTGGCCCGATCGGGGATCAGCCACGTCCTGTTCCGCGCCGACCTCGACCACGGCCGCTCCGACACGGCCCGCCCTGTGGTGGTCCGACAGGCACTGGAGCGCTCACCCGGGTTGACCCGCGTCACGTCCTTCGGTCCGCTGCGCGGCGGGCCGGCGTCTCCGGACGAGTTCCGCGACCATGGGCTCGACGTGCCCGTCCGGGCGCTCGAGGTCTACCGGGTCGACCGGCCCGTCGAGCCGGTGGTCGCCTACGACAGAGCCGACGTGACCACAGTGGTGGGCGGGCCCGAGTCACTGCTCGACCTCGCCGCGGCGGGGCAGCTCGGCCCGGCGCCCACCGTCCTGGCCGGCGACGCACCGACCGGCGACGTCGTCGGGCCGGTGGCGATGACCGATGGGCTGCGCAGACGTGACGTGTCGTTCGGCGGGCTGCGGGACAACACCTCCCAGACGCTCACCGCCGACGACACCTTCGAAGAGAGCGCACCCGCCCACGACTACCTGCCCGAGTGGGGGGCACAGCAGGCCACCGTCGCCCGTTTCGACGGCATCAGCGCGATCCGCACCTCCACCGCCCGCTCGCAGGTCGACGCCCCCGGCGGTGCTCGACCGGAACACCAGCCGTACGCGGCGATGGACGGCGACCCGGCGACCTCCTGGCAGTCCGCGCCGTACTCGCCGAGCGACAGGCAGTGGATCGAAGTCGGCCTCGCCAGCCCGACGACCGTCACCCGGGTCGAGGTGTGGTTCGACCTGAAGGCCGACGCCCTACCGACGACGGTGACCGTCAGCGCCGGGCACGGAAGCCGCACCGTCGAACAGTTCAGCGACCACATGGTGTTCGAGCTGCCCGGCGTGCACGCCACCCGCGAGGTCCGGGTCTCGATCGACGGCGCGTACGACCTGCGCCCGTTCGGAAACGGGTCGGTCGGCATCGCCGAGATCAAGATCCCGGGCATCCGGACCAGCCGCACCCTGGTCCTGCCCACCGCACCGGTCACCGACCGACCGGCGACCGTCGTCGTGTCGGCGGCACCCACCACGCCTGCCTGTTTCTCCGTCGACGGGCACCCGCGCTGCTCCACCGACGCCATCCGTGGTTCCGAGGACGCGTCCACGATCGACCGGACCCTGACCCTGCCGACGGCTGGCGCGTACGACGCCAAGCTGTGGGCGCGGCCGACGGCCGGCCCCGACCTGGACAAGGCCCTCGACAAGCTGGTGACCGACGCGCAGCCGCTACGCCTCGCGGCGCAGATCAGCGCCTCCTCGACGGCGGTGCCCGACCCGACCGGCCGCGCCGGCGCGGCGCTCGACGGGAACCCGGCCACCAGTTGGTCACCGGCGATCGACGACGAGGCGCCGATCCTGCGTCTCAAGTGGCTCAAGCCGCAGACGATCACCGGGCTCCGCTTCTCGGTCGACGACAAGACGCCCGCCACCCGTCTCGGCAGTGTGCGGGTGGTCGGCGACGACGGCTTCCGCAGCAGCCTGCTCGGCGACGACGGGCTGCTCCGACTGGACCCGCCGATGCGGACCGACGAGATCACCATCCAGTTCCTCGACAAGCCGTCCGCCACCAGCACCGACCCGTACAAGCTGCGGTTGCCGGAGCGGCTGCCCGTCGCGGTCGGCGAGGTGACGGTGCTACCCGGAGCACCCACAGTCGCACCGCGCCTCGACACACCCCTGTCGCTTGCCTGCGGATCGGGTCCGACGCTCCAGATCGGCACGGCCCGGGTGACCACCACCCTGCGTGGCACGCTGCGTGACCTGCTGGAGATGCGCGAGATGCCGGTGACGCCGTGCGGTCGGGACAGGTCCCGGCCACTCGACCTGGGCGGCGGAGAACACCGCATCGTGGCCACCCCGAGCCAGCTGGCCTCGCCCACCAGGGTCGCCCTGGTGCCACGGACGTCCACGCCGCCCACAGCGACCACAAGCGCCATCGAGGTCGAGTCCTGGGCTGCCACCGAGCGGCGGGTACGGGTGGCAGGTCACCCCGTCGACCGGGTGCTCGCCGTGCGGGAGAACACCAACACCGGCTGGCAGGCGACGATCGGCGGGCGGACGCTGAAACCGCTCGTGGTGGACGGGTGGCAGCAGGGCTGGATCCTTCCCGCCGGCGCCTCCGGAGAGGTGCTGCTGCGATTCGCCCCGGACACCCCGTACCGGGCGGGGCTTCTCCTCGGCGGCATCCTGCTCGCGGTGGTGGTGCTGCTCGCGGTGCTGCCCGCCCGGCAGCCCACCGGGCCAACCTCGGCGACCCCCGCGCCACGTGGGCGACGCCGGGTCACCCGCTCACTGCCGCTGCTGGCCGTCGGGGCCGGCGCACTTGTGCTGTCGAGCGGCCTCATCGGCGGTCTGCTGGTCGCGGCGGGGTTCATGCTTGCCGTACCCGGCCCACGCCGCCTGCCCTGGCCGGCCGACCCCCGTCGGGCCAGGACGATCAGCCGGGCCGTCGAGACGTGGCTCCCGGGTGGGCTCGTGCTGCTCGCCAGCTGGCTCTACCTCGACTCGACGCGGCGGAACACCGACGGGCTGCTGCAACTCACTGTCGTCGTCGCCCTGGGCACCCTCTGGCTCTCCACCACCGCCCGACGACGGCCCGTACGCCGGGCCAGGCCGACCGCCGCAAGCCCAGCCGTCCCGCCGGTCGCTGCGGGACCGGCGCCGGAGACAGCCGAGCAGAGCCCGCCGGACACGGCTGGGGCGTCGACGCCGGCCCAGGCGGGCGGCCCAGCCGACGGGCAGCTTCCGACCTTCTCCGAGATCACGTGAGGCCGCTACGACCCGTCCGTCGGGAGGGGACGGCCCAGACCGAGCTGGCACGCGGATGGAGTACGGGCCTCGGAACTGCCGGGGTCAGCGTCACCCTGGCCGGGGTCCTGGTCAACGGCCTGGCCTACCTGGTGCCGGTGCTTGCCGCCCGGCGGCTCGACCCGGCCGACCTCAGCGCGCTCGCCGCCGCCCTCGGTCTGGTGGCAATCGCCGGCGTGCCCGGGCTCGGCCTGCAACTGGCGGTCGCCGTGCACCGCGCCCGGCACGGGGCCTCCGACACCCGGCGGCTCACCGCCGTCACCGCCGCCGTGAGCGCGGGAACACTCGTCGCGGCGACACCACTGCTTGTCACCGTCCTGGACCTCCCGGTGGAGATGCCCGCGCTGCTGGCGGTCACCACCGCGGCGATCGTGCTCTCCTCCCGGTCCCTCGGCGAGTTGCAGGGCGGCCAGCGCTTCGTACGACTCGCCATCGGGATGGCTCTGCTCGCCACCGGCCGCTACGGCGGCGTGATCGCCGGGTTGCTGCTCGGCGCGGGGCCGACCGGCGCCCTGGCGGTCGGCGCGGTGACCTCCGCCCTCACCCCGGTGCTGCTGGCCCGCCTCGCCCGCGAGCCCGGACGGTCGTCAAGCACACCACGGCTGACCGCCGCGCAGGTCGTCGCCGGTTGCGGCGCGACCCTGGCGATGCTCGTCGTCTCCTACGCCGACCTGCTGCTGGCCCGGCAACTGCTGTCCCCGTCGGACTCCGGGGCGTACTCGGTCGGCACCGTCCTGAGCAAGGGCGCACTCTGGGCGCCGCAGGTCGCCGCCGTCCTGGCCCTACCGCGGCTGGCCCGCGGTGACCGGCGCAGCCGAACGCTCGCGCTCGCGGTGACTGGCGGATGTGGGGCGGTGCTGGTCCTCGCCTCGACACTCGCCGGAGGGCTCGCCTTCCGCTTCGCCGGTGGACCCGACTACGACCACCTGGGCCGGTACGCGCCCCTCTTCGCTGCGGTCGGCGCGCTCTACGCGGTGACGTTCGTGCTGCTCAACGACCGCCTCGCGGCAGGCGCGCGCTTGGCGGCGGCACCGCTGTGGGTGGGCGTGGCGGGGCTGGTGGCCGTCACCGCGACCCTCCGGCCGCACAGCGTCCCCGGTCTCCTCTACGCGGCCCTGGGCACGGCCATCGTCACCACCGGGCTGATGGCGGTGGCGACCCGGCGGCCAGCTAGCCCTCCGCCAGCCAGTCCGCAAGCAGGCGGTGGTCGATCGCGTCAACCCGACCGAGCGGACGGCCCGAGGCTGCCCGGTCCCGCAACTCCGCCCGGGTGAACCAGCGGGCCGCCAGCAACTCCTCACCGTCCACGCGTACCTCGTCGGTGGTGGCGGTGGCCCGGAAGCCCACCATCAGGCCGGCGGGGAACGGCCACGCCTGCGACCCCTGGTAGGTCACGTCCGTGACGGTCACGCCCGCCTCCTCGGCCATCTCCCGACGGACCGCGTCCTCCAGGCTCTCGCCGACCTCGACGAAGCCGGCGAGCGTCGAGTACGCATCTTCGGCCGCTCCCGCGTGCCGGGCCAGCAGGCAGCGCCCCGACCTACCGGGCGCCTCGACCAGCACGATGATCGCCGGTTCGATTCGGGGAAACAGCAGACGTCCGCACTCCGCGCCGGTGCAGGTCCGCAGATGCCCGCCGCCGCCGGCAACCGCCGGCGCGCCGCACGTCCCGCAGAACCGCTGCTGCCGGTGCCAGTGCAACAGACCCCTGGCGTACGCCTGGACTGCCGCGTCGCCCGGTTCGAGCCGCCCGACAAGTGCCCGCACGTCGACGGACCGCACCGCGCCGGCCATCTCGACGGCGGACCGCTCGGGTAGCGCGGAGAGGTCCGCGGCGAACACGGCGACCTCCGCGTCGAGCCCCAGGAAAACGGTCTCGCTTGCCGCGGATCGCACAAGCGCCGCCCGCTCCGCGCCGAGCCGAACGGGCCCGTGGCCGTCGACGAGACAGCGGTCCCGCCACATCGGCAGCACCACGGTGGTCGGCTCGGTGAGCAGCGCACTCACCCGCGTCGAATCGGTCCGCAACGGGCCCGCCCGATCCAGCCAGCCGCCCCCGTACGCCAACACCCGCTCCGCAGTGCCCACCCGGTCACCGTGCCACGTCGGTGTCCGGCCGTCGGCACCGACCCCTGGCGCCACGACACGCCGAACGACACGCGGTAGCAGCGCCTGGCGGGCGCAGCCCGCGGGGACGGCCGAGCATTGGTTACCGTAGGTGCCTCCGGGAGGGGGAACCTCCCGCGGCACCCTGGCGATCGAGGTTGCAGTGACGCTGTACGGCGAAACGAGTCCACCCGCCGACGACCGGCCCACCGTGCAGGTCACCGCGGTCACCTGGCCGGACGACGGACCTGCGCCGGCCACTCCCGGAGCGCCGGGCGGCAGCGGTTCGGGCCGGCCGCGTCGGGTGCGGATGCTGCTCGCCGTCGGTCTCACCGGCGGCGTCCTCGCCGCCGTGGCGGGTGCCGGCGCCTGGGCGTACGCCGGTGACGTTCCCCGTGGGACGAGCGTGCTCGGCACCGAACTGGGCGGCCGTAGCCGTGCGGACGCCGACCGGGAGTTGCGGGCGGCGCTGGACCGGCGGGCGGCAGCGCTCGCCACACCGTTGAAGGTCACCGTCGACGGGCGCACCGCCGAGATCAACCCGGCCGACGTGGGGTTGGGCGTCGACGTGCCGGCCACCGTGGCGGCGGCTGCCGAGGCAGAGGCGCACCCGGTCAGCCGACTGGTGGGCTCTCGCACCGTCGAGCCGGTGGTGACTGTCGACGAGGGTCGGTTGGACGACGCGCTCCGCAAGGTGCTCGGCGACCAGGCCAAGGGCATGACGATGCCGGCGATCACCTACCAGGGCACCACACCGAAGGTCGTGCAGCCCAAGCCCGGGCTGGCCCTGGACCCGCAGCGCTCCGCCGAGGTGGTCCGCGCGGGCTGGTTGGCCGGCGCCCCGGTCACCGTGCCCCTGGTGGAGACCCACCCGGCGACCACGCCGGAGGAGTTGGACCGGCTGGTCGGCGAGCTGGCGAAGCCTGCGGTCGCCGCTCCTGTCACCCTGCGCACCGACAAGGGCTCGGTGACGATCCCGCCCACCGCCATCGCGAAGAGCCTGCGGTTCAGCGCCGACAAGAAGGGCAAGCTCACCCCGTCGGTGGACGTCAAGCGGCTGCGGGCCGCGCTCGGCGACAAACTCGCCGCCATCGAGGTCGCGCCGAAGGACGCCACGATGGCGATCAACGGCGGCCGGCCCACCGCAAAGGAAGGACGATCCGGGCAGCAACTGGACAGCGCGACCCTCGGCCCGGGCCTGCTGGCCGTGCTGCCCAAGGCCGACGGCCGCGAGGTGACCGGCGAGTTGAAGGCGGCACCGCCCCAACTGACCGGGGAGAAGCTCGCCGGCCTGGGCATCAAGGAGCGCGTGTCCACCTTCACCACCCGGTTTACCGGGGGCATGGCCTCGTCACGTAGCCAGAACATCGCGACCATCGCGAAGAAGGTGGACGGCACCGTCGTACTCCCCGGCAAGACGTTCTCGCTCAACGGGCACACCGGCGAACGCGGCTACGCCCAGGGCTACCGAGACGCGCCGGTCATCCTCGACGGCAAGTTGGTGCCGGGCGTCGGTGGCGGCACCTCGCAGTTCACCACCACGCTCTTCAACGCGACCTACTACGCCGGCCTGGAGGACGTCGAGCACAAACCGCACTCGTACTGGTTCGACAGGTACCCGGCGGTCATCGAGTCGACGATCTTCTGGCCGAACCTGGACTTCAAGTTCCGCAACAACACCGAGTACGGCGTCCTCATCGACACGTCGTACACGTCCAGCTCGATCACCGTCTCGATCTGGAGCACGAAGATCTACGACAGTGTGAAGACGGAGTACGGGCCGCGTCGCAACATCACGACGCCGAAGCAGATCCACCTGCCTGCCGGCCCTTCGTGCATCGAGACCAACGGCATCAACGGCTTCACCCAGGACGCCTTCCGGATCATCAAGAAGGGCGGCGCGGTGGTCAAGCGGGAGAAGTTCACCTGGCGCTACGACGCGGAGCCCCGCTACGTCTGCGGCCCGAAGACGTCCTGAGGTCGGTCGAGGTCGCCCAGCTCTGCATCAGGATGGGGGTCAGCTCGGCGGCGTTGCCGCCGAGCCCCCATCGCCCCTGCCACCCTGTGGCGGCATCGGCACCGTGCGGCTCTCCTGCACCCGGATCTCGGCCCGGAAGCGGTGCGCCGCCGGGTGCCACATCTCCTCGAAGGGACCCATGACCTCGCCACCGATGCCCCGACGACGGACCCGGGATGCGAGCCACCACAGGGTGCTCAGGACCGCCGCCACGCAGGCCGCGAACACCACGAATATCAGGACCTCGTCCACAGACCGAGCCTAGCCGCGGGCAACCGCGCAGCCGACCGCAAGATCGTGCGACATCCTGCTTGGGCGCACTCGTTTCCGGGTCGGGGTGAAACGCAGGAAAGGCCACCCCGATCGGGGTGGCCTTTCCTGG